>JBIIZX010000072.1:0-10098 GCA_044346055.1 Burkholderiaceae bacterium
TGCTGCCGCATCGCTGGCGCTCCACCACGCCGCTGCACTGACGGCACCGCACCCGTCAAGAGGGGTTGGCCGGACGCATACGGCAATGGAAGGATTGCGCGTGACCCTTCTTCGCGGCAATCATGAAGCGTTCAAGGACTTCGCCACGCACATGATCTCGTCGGGTCCGCTCAACGACTATGCGTCCAAAACCGGCGAAATGCTGGCCAAGGGCTTGCGCGAAACGATTCGCTCGTACGTCATTCGTCAACCTGCGGAAGACACGGATGCCCAGTTCTTGGCCGAGGCGGTGAACAAGTATCCCTTACGCGGAAAGAACGGGGAAGAACCGCCATGGACATGGTGCGGACCTGCTGCCAAGACCAGCGATCAACCGCCCAGCGATCAAGCGGCGAGGGACTTCTGGGAGAGGTTTCGAAGCGTATGGACCCATCGTCTGCAAGCGACCGGGCATTTGAATCTTTTTGAAGGGCTCGAGGCGGCAGTTCGGCAAGGCCAGTTCATGGCGCTGCACGGCGGCCTGCCATCGACGCAAGAGGGCATGCGGGCCCTTCTTGAGTCGCTTGACGGGTCGACTACTCTGGACCCTAAGGTACTCGAAGAAATCATTTGGAATCGCGCTCGGACAAAGCCGGGATTCCTTGACGAGATGGCAAAACTTGCTGGGCTTCCCGGTGCTCCCACTCATCTTGCGGCGGGACATACGCCCTCACTGGGCATTGGCTTGGGGTCCGTCTTTGATCCAGAAACAATGCAGCAAGTCCCCACGTCAGCCTTTTTCATCGATGCGGGTTTCGGCCTGAACACGCTGATCCTGATGCACATTACGGATGATGGCAGGGTGGCGCTTGTCGCAGCCAAGCGCAGTGCCCAAGGTATCAAGTTCGTACCGTTGCCCATTGAAGGTCTTGCTGGACTGGGCAACACAGACCTGCCAAATCGTTAGATCTGAGGCCGCCGACACATCATTCGTTGGATATCCATCGTGTCAGGCGTCGATCATCGGGGTTCGCGTTCCAGTCAAACTGATCCATTGGTGCACCTTCTCCCGCATGGATCACGAACGCCGACGACAAGCCGTTGCTCTGCGCAAACTGAACGTCCTGTGGCGAGAAGTGGTGCGGCGCGGGCGGATGAGAGTGTCCATACGCCACTCCTTTGGTACCCGCAGGCACATCCCGCAATAGCTCATCGGCTGCCCCGCCGGCGCGCCCAGAAAAGCGATCAGCGACGCCGCCTATCGAGCGCAAAGCGCCAATCCCAAAAATTTCATCTAAACGTTGATAAATTATGAAAGCGCGTTCAGTGCGGTCGGTTGCGGTTTGCGCTGCGGCTTCTTTTAGACCCACAAAGGCAGCCTCTTCAACACTGGTGTAGCGGTTATCCGGCGAGGGAGTGCCTGCGCCCTTGGGCAGCTTTGCCGCGTGCATTTGCGAGGGGTTAACGCTGGCATCAAAGACCAGCTTGCTCTTGCCGTTAAACCGATCGTCAAGCTCCGGGCCTATCCCCCTACTGTCTGCGTAGTTAGCGTCAAACCTCTCATAGATACGAATGCCGAAGCTGTTGTAGGTCGAACCATGGACCTCGCGGAAAACTTTGGTCGCCTGCGGGTCGGTATTCAACGCGGCAAGCTTTTCAGCTGGTAGCGTGCTTGGCATCGCCGCGTCAGTCTTGACCTGCTGCCTGGAGTCCGGAGGAGTGCCCGAATGGAGCATGGGATTCGCGCTAGACCCTGGTGGCGGAATTTCCTTCGAATTTCGGGGAACTGACTCACGGATCCCCGGTGGCCCCCCGATGGTCCTTGACAGCGCCTTGAAGATCCCGTCGGCAACGACTCCGAGGCCCGCGCCGAAGTGACCTTGCCATCGTTCGACGTAGTCCATAGCCACACGGTTGCGCGGCTTTCTTTGACTGGCCTGCGTGCCGGTTTTCTTCGAACCTTATCGGGCTGAAGTAACCCAAGGAGGAGTGAAGTCTGCGATGGTTGTAGCACGTCAACCAGTCGATCACCTCATCCATCTCCTCGCGCTGTGTGGCGAACTTCTTGCCATACAGCCGACCCACTTTCAGGCTTCCCTACAGGCTTTCCGTGGGCGCATTGTCCCAGCAGTTGCCCTTGTGACTCGTCGACGACAGCATGCCGTAGCTGGTCAGTGCATCCTGCAACGCGTGGCTGCAGTATTGGCTGCCGCGATCCGAATGCAAGATCAATCCCGGCGCCGGATGCCGCCTGAACCACGCCATGCGCAGCGCACCCGTCACCAGGCTGGCCTGCATGTGCGGCTGGGTGCTCCAGCCCACCACCTGGCGGCTGAATAGGTCAATCACCGCCGCTAGGGCCGGCCACGACCGGCGGGTTTTACCTTTAGAGGACGCCAGGCGGATGAGGACGCCTGAGGGAAAATTCCGTCCGTGCGGCGGCCGCTCTCTCGGAGGTGACCGAAATCTGTTTCCTACATGCACTCTGGATGTGGCGCCGCTCTCGCCTCACGCCTTGGAAGCGCAACAAGGCCAAGTCGATGCGTACCGATCTGGCACTGAACGCGTTGGAGCAAGCCATCTGGTTGTGCTGTCCGCCACCACGCGTGGTCCACCATTACAACCACGGCAGTCAAGGTCTTTCGACTCGCTACACCGAGCGCCTGAGCGAGATCTGCCTGGAAACACCCACGGGCAGCGAGGGCAACTCTTCCGACAATGCGCTGGCCGATACGACCATCGGTCACTACAGGCGTGAGGTGATTCATCAGCACGGACCCTGGAGGACTATAGACGCAGTCAGGTACGCGACACTTTCTCGTATGGACTCGTTCAACAACTGCCGGCTGCTCGAGCCCATTGCCAACATGCTGCCGGCAGAACTAGAAATGCAGTGCCTTCAGCAGCAGCAAGAGTCAGCCATCCCTGCTCGACTCAAAGGCGGTTCTCTTCGGCAAGGCCGGGGCAGTTCATCGACGAATCAATGCACTCGTCGGACCCTTCGTTTCAGTCTCAGTCGTGAGGTGTGCGGATATCAGCATGGGCGATCAAGTTCGAAGGCCGGTGCCTGGCGGCAGTGCGGGCGGCCGCAGGCATGGCGCGAACAGTCACATGATGTCGTGCACACTCTCGATGACCTCGCCCTGCGGAGCGATCAATACGACCCGAACACTCTGCGCTCTTCCGACAACACGCAAGAGTGTCCGAAGCGAATCCGCGTAGCCGTGGTTAGACCTTGGCAGGAGATAGATTCTGGCCGACTCAAGGAAGCGAACTCTCGCTTGTCAAGCGTCCTCGCTCACAGCAGCGACGGTCATGTAGCGCTCACGTTGCCACGCTTCGGTCACGATCAGTCCACTTCCGACCGGTTAGTCGAGGTCGTCGATCAGCACGTGACCAGGCCCTGGTAGGCCAACAGCGTGGCCTCCGTGGCGGTGTAATTCGGGTCGGTGCCATAGGGCCCGTTCCAACCAGGCGTGTAAGCCGATCCGGGCTGGATGGAGTAAGCAGAGACCTTCGCCAAGGGGCTGCAAACCTTGTTTTCCTGTGCCGACAGCCACGTGCTCAACAAGACCGGTTTGTCGAACATCCCCGGGTAGATGACCATCGCCAACGTGACGGAGAAGTCCTTGGGTAGACGCGGCAGTCGCAGCCTCAAGCGGACCCGCACCAAGGGGGCGACGTGCTACCACCACTGGACGCAGCAGCCGCCCCATTTGGTTGCCTGCACAGCCAGCACGTCGTCGCTGTAAGGGTCGTAGCTGAAGACCTTCTCGCAACAGTATCCGTAACGCGTGGTGATGATTCTTCGCATCAGGCCGCCTCGGTGCTGCAATCGCAAGGGGCGACCGAGATCAGCGTGCTGGTCGTGTTCACGACGCTGTTCGCGCCGCTGATCGAGGCAGTCGTTGCGATCTGGATCTTGCTGCCGTTGCGGCTCGGCTATGCCGCGCCCGGCGCTGCGGTCCTGCTGCGCCTGCTGCGGGCGGTCCGGCCGTGGGTGATGGTCGAGGTGTTCATGCTCGGCGTGCTGGTGGCCACCGTGAAGCTTTCCGCGATGGCGACCATCGAGCCCGGCATCGGCCTATGGGCCTTTGCCGTGGCCATGGCCACGATCGCCGCCCTTGGCCAGACCTTTGATGCGCATGTCATCTGGCAAGTGCTGCGCACAAGCGCGCCCTTGCCGCGGCTCCTGGCGACGCGCTGAGCCGCCTGCGGCGCGGCTCGCATGCGCTGTAAGCTCGCGCGCTCCCGCGTTCTGAGTCTCTTCCGCGTCCACTCACCCCGTCCGACGGCGCCACGTGCTGCGACTAGTCGAAAGCAAAGCCAGCCTGATCGAAGCCGCCGCCTTTGCGCTGGCGCTGAGCTACGTCCTGCTCTCGATCCGCCAGCGGCCGCTCGCCTGGCCGTTGATGATCGTCAGCAGTGCGCTGTATGGCCTGCTGTTCCTCGCAGGCCGCCTGTACGGCCAGACGGTGCTGCAAGTGGCGTTCATCGGCGTTGCCGCCTGGGGCTGGTGGCAATGGACGCATGGGCGCAAGGACGACCAACCCTTGAGCGTCACGGCGCTGACCACAAGTCAGCGCCGGCAGCTGCTTGGCGTCTGCGTCGCGGGCTCGGTTCTGACTGCGCTGGCACTTGGACGGCTCACCGACGCGGCGGCCCCATGGCTCGACGCCTTCACCACCGTCGGCAGCCTGCTGGCGCAGGCGCTCACCGCCCGCAAGTACACCGAGGCCTGGATCGGCTGGCTCGTCATCAATGCCGTCAGCGTTGTGCTCTTTCTCCAGCAGCAGCTCCTGCTGACGGCACTGCTGTACGCCATCCTCGCCGCGCTCTCGGTCGCGGGCTGGTGGCAATGGCGCCGCAGCGAACGACGAGCCGTAACCACCATCGCAGGTCCCTGATGCCATCGGTCCAACGCATTGCAGTCATCGGTGCCGAGTGCACGGGCAAGACCTCGCTGTGCGAAGCGCTGGCCGGGCGTCATGGCGGGCTGTGGGTCCCGGAGGCGCTGCGCGAGTTCGTTGACCACGCCGGCCGCGCACCGCATGTCGACGAGCAGGCGCCCGTCATGTGGGAGCAGATGGAGCGCGAGGCAGCCGCGGTGCAACGCGCCAGGGCCGGCGCGCACAAGCTCGTGGCCTTCGACTCGGCGCCGCTGGCCACGGCACTCTACAGCCGGCTGTACTTCGCGGACGACAGCCTGCTGGCGCCCGCTCTGGAGCACCATCGAGGCCACTACGACACCACGCTTGTCACCGACATTGACCTGCCGTGGGAGCCCGATGGCCTGCAGCGCGACGGCCCCGACATGCGGCAACGCTTCCATGCCCTGCTTATCGACTGCCTGGCACGGCACGCGATCGGGCACACGCCGGTGCGGGGCATGGGTGCGACGCGTTTGCTGAACGCGACCAGGGCCGTAGATCTCACCTAGCTCAGGGTTCCCGCACATGCCCCGTTGATTGCGGGTACGGGATGAAAACTGGAACGCCTTGTCTTGAAGGGCGGTCTCCGATCCTTGTCGCCACGTTCGCGCAAAACGTGATGTAGCGGTTATATCTACAAATGTATCGTATGCTTCACTACTATGTGGAGCGCGCCCTTCCTCACCTTGCCCACCCAGCCCTCGGCGGTTCGGCTGCGGGTTTGGCGTGCGTTGAAGACCCTTGGGTGTGGGTCACTGCGCGACGGCGTTTTTCTTCTGCCGAAAGCTGTAGCAGCACAGTTCGACCCCGTAGCGAACGAAGTGCGAGAGCACGGCGGTCAGGCGAGCGTGCTCGAACTGTCAACCGACGACGAGGCCCAGCGGGCTGAACTGCTGGGCTTGTTCGACCGTGACGAGGCTTACAGCCGATGGCGCACCGAGGCGCTGTCCTTGGCCGCGGCCTTGCCGTCGATCGAAGACACAGAAGCGCGGCGGCGCTGGCGTGCGGTCGCCGAGGCGCTCCAGGGCATTCAGCGAATCGACTACTACCCAGGCTCGGCGGGCGAGCAGGCGCAGGCTGAACTGAACGCATTGCGCCAGGCGTTGAACGCGCGCTTCTCGCCTGGTGAGCCGGCCGCGCTGGTGTCACATGGAATCGAACGCCTGGACATCCGCAAGTTTCGCGGCAAGCGCTGGGCCACGCGTGCACGGCCGTGGGTTGACCGCCTCGCTTGCGCCTGGCTGATCCGGCGCTTCATCGACCCCGATGCGCGTTTCGTCTGGCTGACGGATCCTGCAGGATCCACTCCCGCACCGCGCGGCGCAATCGGTTTCGACTACGACGGCGCCCGCTTCACGCACGTCGGCTCCCGTGTCACCTTCGAGGTCATGGCGGCGAGTTTTGGTCTGGGAGTGGACCCGCGGCTGCAGCGAATTGCGCGCGCGGTGCACTTCCTGGACATCGGCGGCATTCCGGCACCCGAGGCTGCAGGGCTGGAAGCAGTACTCGCGGGACTGCGGGAGGTTCATGCAGATGACGACGTACTCACTGTGGCGGCAGGGGCGGTTTTCGATGCGCTGCACGCCGCTCCAGTCGCAGCACCATGACCACGACAATCACCGCAGCGACTGCCGCGGACGGCGTCACACCTGCCGTCCCGGCTGCGGTCTCCTTTGCGCAGGCGCTTCGCTTCTGGCTCAAGCTCGGCTTCGTCAGCTTCGGCGGGCCGGCGGGTCAGATCGCGATCATGCATACAGAGCTGGTCGAACGCCGGCGCTGGATCAGTGAGCAGCGGTTCTTGCACGCCTTGAACTACTGCATGCTGCTGCCTGGTCCCGAGGCGCAGCAGCTGGCCACCTACATCGGCTGGCTGATGCACCGCACCTGGGGCGGCATCGTGGCCGGTGCACTGTTCATCTTGCCCTCGTTGTTCATCCTGATCGCGTTGTCGTGGATCTACCTGCGCTTTGGAGACGTGCCGGTGGTCGCCGGCATCTTCTTCGGGCTCAAGCCGGCGGTAACGGCCCTAGTGCTGCACGCCGCCCACCGGATCGGCACGCGCGCGCTCAAGAACCGCTGGATGTGGGGCATCGCTGCCGCGTCCTTCGTGGCGATTTTCGCCTTCGACACGCCGTTCCCGGCAATCGTGCTGGCGGCAGGAATGATCGGCCACTTCGGCGCACGCCGGTGGCCGCAGGTGTTTGCGATCGACGGCGGGCATGGCAGCGCCAAGGCCAGCTACGGGCCTGCGCTGATCGACGACAACACGCCGACGCCAGAGCACGCGCGCTTCTCGCGCAGCCACCTGGGCAAGGTGCTGGGCTTTGGGCTCGGGCTGTGGGTGCTTGCGATGGCGGTCCTGGTTGCCGTCGACGGGCTGCAGGGCACGCTGACGCAGATGGGCTGGTTCTTCACCAAGGCAGCCTTGCTCACCTTCGGCGGGGCGTATGCGGTACTGCCCTACGTGTACCAGGGCGCGGTCGAGACGCATCAGTGGGTCAGCGGCCCGCAGATGATCGACGGCCTGGCCTTGGGCGAGACGACACCCGGCCCGCTGATCATGGTGGTGGCCTTCGTCGGTTTCGTCGGCGGTTGGCTGAAGCAGGTGTTCGGCCCGGAGGCGCTGTTCCTCGGCGGCGCCGTGGCCGCCACGGTGGTCACCTTCTTCACCTTCCTGCCCTCGTTCGTGTTCATCCTGGCCGGGGGGCCGCTGGTCGAGGCCACACACGGCCGGCTGGGCTTCACAGCACCGTTGTCCGCAATCACGGCGGCCGTTGTCGGCGTGATCCTGAACCTGGCCATGTTCTTCGCTTACCACGTCCTATGGCCAACAGGCTTTGGCGGTCGCTTCGACGTGCTGTCTGCCGTGATTGCCGTCGCCGCCGCCGTGGCGCTGTTTCGATTCAAGGTCGGCGTGATCCCGCTGCTCGGCGCCTGCGCTGCTGCCGGCCTGGCAGCGACCTGGTTGCCTCCACCTGTGCCCTGAAGGAGCCCGAATGAATGCACTCATGCAAGACTTGCCGTTCGATGCCGCTGCCTTGCGCGGTATGTCGTCCAGGCTGATCACCAGTCACCATCAGAACAACTACGGTGGCGCGGTGAAGCGGCTCAATGCCATTCGTGCACAGCTCGCCAACACGCCCTTCTCCGCAGTGCCAGGCTTCCAGCTCAATGGACTGAAACGCGAGGAACTGATCGCCACCAACTCGATGCTGCTGCACGAGCTCTATTTCAGCAGTCTGGGCGGCGACGGATCGACGATGGAACCCGCGATGAAGCTGGCACTCGATGCGAACTTTGGCAGCGTCGAGCGGTGGCGCGACGAGTTCGCTGCGTGTGCCAAGGCACTCGGCGGCGGCTCGGGCTGGATGCTGCTGGTGTTCCAGCCGCGCGAAGGCACGCTGGTCAATCAGTGGGCCGCTGACCACACGCATGCGTTGGCAGGTGGGTCGCCCATCCTGGCGCTGGACATGTACGAGCACACGTATCACATCGACTACGGCGCGGCCGCCGGCACCTATGTTGATGCGTTCATGGGCAACATCGATTGGGCCGCTGTTTATGGTCGGTATCAGCAGGCGGTACATGCGGCCAGCGAGCCGTTTGGCGCCAACGCGGACGAGATCGGCGATGCGCTGGTGCTCGACGTGCGCCGGTCTGGCGTGTTCGAGCAGGCCAGAGCCATGCTGCCCGGCGCCCGCTGGTGCGACCCGGCGCAGGTGGCCAGCTGGTCTGCGGAACTGCCGACCAACCGTGCAGTGCTGGTCTACTGCGTCTACGGCCACGAGGTCAGCCGCGCCACTGCGATGCGGCTGCGTGCAGTTGGTCTGAATGCGCGCTATCTGCGCGGCGGCGTCGACGCTTGGCGGGCAGCTGGCCGGCCGCTGGCTGAAAGGCCTGTCAGCGCATCGCCGTGACCGCCGCGCCGGATCCGAAGGTCGCGCTGCTGTATCCCGGCGATCGCGCCGCCCGCGACCGTGCTGACCCTGCGGCGAGCCGTTTCGCGGCGCTCTTCGACGCGCTCACGGCCGCTGGCGTGAACGTCGAGCCGGCGGTCTACCACGACGACTTCGCCGATGAAGTCCGGGCTCAGCTGCGCGGCATGCAGTTGGTGCTCGTCTGGTGCAACCCCATCGAGGACGGCCACCGACGCGATCGGCTCGATGCGCTGCTCAGAGACGTTGCACAGGCGGGCGTGGTCGTCAGCGCACATCCCGAGGCGATCCTGCGCCTGGGTACGAAGGACGTGTTGTTCGAGACCCGCGATTTGCCCTTTGGGTGCGATGTGCACAGCATCGACAGCCTCCAGCAGTTGGAGGCAGAACTACCAATCCGCCTGCGCCAAGGGGCGCGTGTGCTGAAGCAGCACCGGGGCCACAGCGGGATCGGCGTGTGGCGGGTCGAGGCATCTGGCGACCGCGCAATGACGGCGCAGCACGCGCAGCGTGGCAGCCACCCGCAGCGCATGGACATGGCCGTGTTGAAGACCGTTCTGGCGCAGTACTTCGAGCCGGATGCTGGCGGGCACATGATTGACCAGGCGTGGCAGCCGCGCCTGACTGAAGGCATGGTGCGCGCTTACCTGGTCGAAGACCGCGTGACCGGCTTTGGGGTGCAGGCCGTGAACGCTTTGCATCCCGATGCGCCGCTTCCTGGGCCACGGCTGTATCACGGCCCGGACCTGCCCGAGTATCAGTCGTTGAGGCGAGCGCTCGAAACGACCTGGGTCCGCCAACTGCGTGATGCCGTTGGCCTGCCGCGCGAACAGTTGCCCCTGTTGTGGGACTGCGACTTCATGTTGGGTGACCCGTCCACAGACGGCGCGCAGCGCTTCGTGCTGTGCGAGATCAACGTCAGCAGCGTCTCGCCGTTCCCGTCATCATCCATCGCACCATTGGTGGAAGCAGTGCGACGCCGCCTCGGTATGGTCCCGCAGGGCAGTGCCTGAGCGCCGGATTGCCCCTTGCCTCTTTGGCCGCAAGTCTTCTCGGCTGGCCTACACTGCGTCCCACGCTAGGGGTCCCGCACAAAACCGCGCTTTGCATCTGAGCGCGGTCCTCTGAAGGCACAGTGCCGCCAGAGGACGGGTGAGCGAAGTAATCGGCCCGAGCCCGCAAATCGCGCCGAAGAAACACTGTGCGGGCGGGTTGTGGCATTGTCGGGTTCGGTGCCGCGGAAGACCGATGTA
>JBIIZX010000073.1:0-10096 GCA_044346055.1 Burkholderiaceae bacterium
CACCGCAACGCCGTCAACCGCATGCGTGCAGCGCAGCTCAAGCACGCAGTCGAGCAACGGGTCCTCGATCCAGCCGCCGGTGGCGGCGGCGTCGGTCGGCTGTTCGAGATCCTCGGACGCTTGTGCCGCTGACAACGGTGCGGCTAATGCGTCGGCTGCCGCAGTCCCATCGCCCCCCGCTCCCGCGGCGACAACGGGCGGCGGCGGCAGCGGTCCCAGGCGCGGTTCAACGCGGTGGCCCGGCGGCGGCGCCGGCGCGTTGATGGTGCGCAAGGTCGGCTCCTGCAGCCGCGGCGCGACCGCAGCCATGCGTGGCGGCGGCGCCGGCTCGGTGTCGAGCAGCGCATCGGACACGCCCGCGTTCAGGCTGTCACGCAGCTGGCGCAGCGCTCGCCGCTCCTGCCACTTGTTGTAGACGAGCAGCGCCGCCAGCAGCGCGAACGCTAGGCCGATCAGGGCAAGCTGGAGTTCGGACATACGCGCTGCCTGGTTGCTGTGAACGCCGAATCGACGCTATGAGGCGATGCTGGCGATGTTGACGATCGTAGCGATTTTGGCAATCGTGGCGATCGTCCCGATCGTGGCGTTGTTGACCCGCGGCACGACGGTCGCCCGCGCCATGCTCAGGCTGCCTCCGCGGTGAGGCGCTGCGCGGTGTCGATGTCCACCGCCACGATGCGCGACACGCCCTGCTCCTGCATTGTCACGCCCACCAGCTGCTCGGCCATTTCCATCGCGATCTTGTTATGGGTGATGAACAGGAACTGTGTGGACTCGGTCATCGACTTGACCATGTTGCAGAAGCGCTCGGTATTGGCGTCATCGAGTGGCGCATCGACCTCGTCCAGCAGGCAAAATGGCGCGGGGTTGAGCTTGAACAGTGCAAACACCAGTGCCGTGGCGGTCAGCGCCTTCTCGCCGCCCGAGAGCAGGTGAATCGTGCTGTTGCGCTTGCCCGGCGGCTGCGCCATCACCTGCACGCCCGCGTCGAGAATCTCCTCGCCGGTCATGGTGAGCCGCGCCTCGCCGCCGCCAAACAGGCGCGGGAAGAGCTGGCCGAACTGCACATTGACCTGCTCAAACGTGGAGGCAAGCAGCGCACGCGTCTCGCGGTCGATCTTGCGGATCGCGTCCTCGAGCGTATCAATGGCAAGCCGCAGGTCCCCCGACTGGCTGTCGAGGAAGGTCTTGCGCTCGCGCGAAGTGTTCAGCTCATCCAGCGCCGCCAGATTGACCGCGCCAAGCTCGGCAATCGCCTGTGCCAGCCGGGTGATCTCGGCCTGCAGCGCATTGGCGCGCACCGGGTTGGCCTCGAGTTTGGCGGTCAATGCCGCCTCATCCGCCTGCACCTCGGCCAACTGCTGCGTGAACTGCTCGGCCGCCAGCCGCGCGGCCTGCTCCTTCAACTGCAGTTCCGTGATCTTCTCGCGCCGCGGCTGAACGTCGCGCTCCAGTTGCACGCGCTGCTCGTCGATGGCGCGCAGCTGCTGCGTGAGCTCGTCCTGCCGGCTGCGCGCCTGCGCCAGCTGCGCCTCGGCACTGCTGCGCTGGCCAAGCCAGCTGTCCAGCCCCGAGCGCACTGCGCTGTCGTCGAGCTTGGCCAACTCCAGTTGCGCAAGCTCGATATCTCTGGCCAGGCGCTCGGCGTCGCTGGCGGCCACGCGGCTGGCCTGCTGCAGATCGGCAATGCGCTCGCGCGCAGACTGCAGTTCGAACTGGATCCGGCTCACCTCGCTCGTCAGCCGCTGCTGCGTCTCGCGTGATTCGCGTACGCGGGCATCGGCGGCTTCATAGGCGGTGCGCGCCGCCTCCACCGCTTCCTGCCGTGCGGCCAACTCCTGGTCGAGCTGCTCGAAGCGGCCTTCGGCATCACCACGCTGCGCGCGCAGGTCTTCCTCGCTCTGGCGCAGCTCCGTGAGTTCACCGTCGATCTGGCCGGCGCGGTGCTTCACGCGCTCGATCATCTCGGACAGGCGCACCTGCTCCAATTGAAGCGCATGCAGCTGGCCACGCAGGCGCTCGGTCACCTGGCGCTCCTGCTGCTGCGCCTCTTGCGCCTGGCGCAGCGCCGCCTCGGCCCGCACCAGTGCGCCAGCAGCCTGCTCCACGAGCAGCTTGTGTGCACGCAGCTCACGCTCCAGGTTCTCGATCTCCTGGCGGCGCGCCAGCAGGCCCGACTTCTTGTCATCGGCCGCGTAAAAGCGCACGCCATGGCGCGAGATGAGGTGCCCGCCCTTGGTCACGAACTGCCCGCCGGAGGGCAACTGCGCGCGCGCGGCCAGCGCCGAGGCCACGTCATCGGCCACGTAGACGTTGGTCAGCCAGTCGCTCAGCACCGAGGCCAGCGCAGCGTCGTGGCCGCGCACGCGCTCGGACAGCCGTACATGGCCCGGCAGATGCGGGCCATCGCCACCGACCGCCTGCGCCGAACTGAAGAACGCCACTCGCGCCGGCGGCGCATTGGTCGCCAGCGAGCCCAGCATGTCGAGCCGGCCCACCTCCAGCGCCTCGATGCGTTCGCGCAGCACGGCCTCGAAGGCAACCTCCCAGCCCGCTTCCACCTGCAGCTTCTTGAACAGGCGCGGCAGCGACTCCAGCCCCTGCGCCTTCAGCCAGGGATCGAGCTTCTCATCCGCCTCGACCGAGGCCTGCAGGTCGCGCAACGCGCCCAGGCGTGCTTCCAGCCGCGCCAGCGTGTCGTTCTCCTTGGTGCGCGCATCCAGCTGCGCGGTGCGCTCGGCCTGCAGCTGCGGTACCGACGCGTCAGCCTGCTGCAGTCGGGCAGAGGCAGCCTCGAACTCCTCCTGCAGCCGCTCGATCTCGCCTTTCAGTTGCGCCAGACGCGCATCGTCCGGTGCACCCAGTTGCCGCTTTTCGTCATCGAGCCGCTCGCGCCGCTGCTGCAAGGTGGCCAGCTGGCGGTCGAGATTGCGCTGCTCGCTGCCGGCCGCCTCGATCGACTGCTCGGCCAGCGCTGCCTCCGAGCGGCTGGCTGTCAGGCGCTCACGCGCGTTCTGATACGCATCCTCCAGCGCGGGCAGGCTCGCCTCGTGTTTTGTGGCCTGCGCACGCGCGGTCTCGAGCCGCTCGGCGCCTGCCTCGAGCTGCTGCTGCAATTCGGCAGCGCGGGCGTCGAGTTCCGCATGCTCCCTGGCGCGGCGTTCACGGTTGGCGGCCAGCGTCTCCGACTGCGCCACGAGACGCGCGCGGCTGTCGACGATCATGCGGATCTCGTTCTCGAGCTTGCCGATCTCCGCGTTGACCCTGAACACCTCGCCTTGCGCCGCATGCACGCCGTCACCGGCCACGTAGTGGGCGGCGCGTGCCTCTTCCAGCCGCGCCTCGATGGCGCGCAGCTCGGCGATGTGCGCTTCCAACGCATTGGTGCGCGTGTCGATCTCGCGCGCCACCTTGTCTTGCTCGGCCACCGCCTCGCGCTTGCGCGACAGCCACAGCAGTTGTTGCTGCTCGTCGTGCTGCTGCTTGTAATCGTGATACCGCTGCGCCACCTCGGCCTGCTGCTCGAGCTTGCCGATCTGCGCATCGAGCTCGCGCAGAATATCCTCGACGCGGGTCAAGTTGTCGCGCGTGTCGGCCAGCCGGTTCTCCGTTTCGCGCCGCCGCTCCTTGTACTTGGAGACACCGGCGGCTTCCTCGAGAAACACGCGCAGCTCTTCGGGGCGCGCCTCGATGATGCGCGAGATCATGCCCTGGCCGATGATGGCGTAGGCGCGCGGGCCAAGGCCGGTGCCGAGGAACATGTCCTGCACGTCGCGCCGGCGCACCGTCTGGTTGTTGATGTAGTAGCTCGAGGTGCCATCGCGGGTGAGCACGCGCTTGACCGAGATCTCGGCAAAGCGGCCCCACTCACCACCCAGGCGTGAACCCTGGCCCTCGTTGTTCTCGAACACCAGTTCCACGCTGGCGCGGCCACCGGGCTTGCGATTGCCCGAGCCGTTGAAGATCACGTCCTGCATGGATTCGCCGCGCAGCTCCGCGGCCTTGCTCTCGCCTAGCACCCAGCGCACGGCGTCGATCACGTTGGACTTGCCGCAGCCGTTGGGGCCGACGACGCCGACCAGGCTGCCGGGCACTTCGATCTGCGTCGGATCGACGAATGACTTGAAACCGGCCAGTTTGATCTGCCGCAGGCGCACGGATTGTTCCCGTAAGAGGCGGCGTGCCGTGAATTGCTGCGCGCGCCGCGATGATTGTTATGAGAGGCTCGATACACGGGCTCGTGTTATGGGCTTGAGATCGAGGCCCGAAGCGCAAGCTCGAACTGCTCTGTCCGTAGAATGATAACCAAGCACGGGGGCTGGCCCGGGGTGAGTTACCCACAGCCGCCCTCACCCAAGCCTCGCCAATTCCCCAGCCAAGCCGCCAGCCACGCGTTCATGCCCAGCTCCCCCAGCAAGTCGCTCGATACCTTTTCCAACCCCAACCCGAAGCGCGACTACCTCGTTCACATCGAAGTGCCCGAGTTCACCTGCCTGTGTCCGCTCACCGGGCAGCCGGACTTTGCGACGCTGGTGCTGGACTACGTGCCGGACAAACGCAATGTGGAGTTGAAAGCGCTCAAGCTGTACATGTGGTCATACCGCAACGAGGGGGCGTTTCACGAGGCGGTGACCAACAGGATCCTCGACGACATCGTGGCCGCCACGGCGCCACGCTTTGCACGCCTCACGGCCAGGTGGTACGTGCGCGGCGGTATCTTCACTACGGTGGTGACCGAGCATCGCAAGAAAGGCTGGAAGGCGGCGCCGCACGTTGAGCTCGGCAGCATCGGCGTGCAGGGCTCGCCTACCCGTGGCTGAGCAACACCGCAATGAACGCTAACCTGTCCTCGCTCCAGCCCTATCCGTTCGAGCGGCTGCGCGCGCTCTTTGCGGGGCTCACGCCACCGGCGGCACTGGCGCCCATCAACCTGTCGATCGGCGAGCCAAAGCACGCGACACCACAGCTGATCAAGGATGCGCTGGTAGCGGGTCTAGGCGGGCTGGCCAACTACCCGGTCACCGCCGGCACCGAAGCGCTGCGGCAGGCGATCGCCACCTGGCTGCAGCGACGCTATGGCCTGCCCGCGCTCGATGCGGCAACCCAGGTGCTGCCCGTGAACGGCTCGCGCGAGGCGCTGTTTTCGTTTGCGCAAACGGTGATCGACCGCACGCGCCCGGCGTTGGTCATCTCACCCAATCCGTTTTATCAGATCTACGAGGGCGCGGCACTCTTGGCAGGTGCGCGTCCCCTGTTCCTGCCCACCACGCCGGACAACGGCTTACGCATGGACTTCGCGTCGGTGCCGGCGAGCGAGTGGCCCAAGGTGCAGCTGGTTTACGTGTGCACACCGGGCAATCCGACCGGTCAGGTCATGACGCTGGACCAGTGGCGGGCGCTCTTTGCGCTGTCCGATCGACACGGCTTTGTCATTGCGTCGGACGAGTGCTATTCGGAAATTTACTTCGAGGAAGGCCGCGCACCGCTGGGCGGCCTGCAGGCTGCGCAGCAACTCGGGCGGGACCGCTTTGAGCGGCTGGTGGTGTTTGGCAGCCTGTCCAAGCGGTCGAACGCGCCGGGGCTGCGTTCGGGCTACGTGGCCGGTGACGCCGCCATCCTCAAGCAGTTTCTGCTCTATCGCACCTATCACGGCAACGCCATGAGCCCGCCGGTGCAGGCTGCCAGCATCGCCGCCTGGAACGACGAAGCGCACGTGATCGAGAACCGCCGCAAGTACGCAGCCAAGTTCGACGGCGCCACACCCATCGTTGGCAAGGTGCTGGCCACGCAGCGGCCGGACGCCGCGTTCTACCTGTGGGCACGCACGCCGATCGACGACGAGACCTTTGCCCGGCGCCTGTATGCCGAGCAGCACGTGACAGTGCTGCCGGGCAGCTACCTGTCGCGCAGCGTAAACGGCCAGAACCCGGGCACCGGCTTCGTGCGCATTGCACTGGTGGCCGAGGTGCCGGAAGTCCTGCAAGCCGCTGAGCGCATCGCGGCGTTTGGCGCCACCCTTTGAACTGGAGAAAACGATGGACGCAGAAAAGATCATTGAAGCCGCGTGGGAACACCGCGCCAGCATCAGCCCCGGCGCCGAAATGGGCGATGTGCGCGCTGCCGTCAACGAGACCATCGGGCGGCTGGATCGCGGCGAGATTCGGGTGGCGCAGAAGGTTGAAGGCCAGTGGGTCGTCCACCAGTGGGTAAAGAAGGCCGTACTGCTGTCGTTTCGCCTACACGAAAACCAGGTGCTGGAGGCGGGCGGCTATGCGCGCTTCTTTGACAAGGTGCCGACCAAGTTTGCTGGCTATAGCGAAGCCGATTTCGAGCGCGGCGGCTTTCGCGTGGTGCCGCCAGCCACCGCGCGGCGCGGCGCCTTCATCGCCAAGAACGCGGTGCTGATGCCCTCCTACGTCAACATCGGCGCCTATGTGGATGAAGGCACCATGGTCGACACCTGGGCCACCGTTGGCTCCTGCGCCCAGATCGGCAAGAACGTGCACTTGTCGGGCGGCGTGGGCATTGGCGGCGTGCTGGAGCCGCTGCAGGCCAATCCGACCATCATCGAGGACAACTGCTTCATCGGCGCGCGCTCCGAAGTGGTCGAGGGCGTGATCGTCGAGGAGAACGCCGTGCTGGGGATGGGCGTGTTCATCGGCCAGAGCACCAAAATCTTCAACCGCGAGACGGGCGAGATCTCCTATGGACGGGTGCCGGCGGGATCGGTCGTGGTCGCGGGTTCCCTGCCCTCCAGGGAGTGCAACCTGTATTGCGCGGTGATCGTCAAGCAGGTGGATGCCAAGACCCGCGCCAAGACCAGCATCAACGAGTTGCTGCGCGCCTGAGCTAGGCCCGGCGGAGAGGCTGTTCTGGCCCGACCCTTCACCGCCCAGGCGGCAGCGACTCCGGCAGCAGGGCACGGCAGCGCCTGCGCGGGTGCTGATCCGTGTCACCGGCGTCCTTGTGTACGGCACGGGAGCACGTCTATTCGGTCGTTCGAGGGACTACCCCGCCCGCGGGCGGCTGCGTATGCTTGGGCGCTTGCGTTCGTCCAAAAGGTCAGGCCAAACGAAGTGGGCCAAGCGAAGTGGGCCAAGCGAAGTGGGCAAAACGAAGCGGGCCAAGAGAAGCGAGGCAGCAAGATGATGGGGCTTGAGCGGCTGTTTCACCTGATGTCGGAAAAGGAAGCCTCCGACCTGTATCTGTCGGTCGGCTCGCCGATCACGATCAAGATCAACGGTGTGTGCGTTCCCATCAACCAGGAGCGGCTGGCACCGCAGGCGGTTGTGAGCATTCTGGCAGAGCGCCTCACGGATTCGCAGTTTCGCGAGCTCGAAGAAACCAAGGAGCTGAACATCGGCCTGCCGGTGCAGGGCGTGGGCAGCTTTCGCCTGTCGGCCTTCCTGCAGCGCGGCTCAGTGTCGGCCGTGGTCCGCTACATCCCCCACGAAGTGCCACGGCTGGACTCGCTGCTGCTGCCCGACATTCTGAAGACGCTCGTGATGGAGCGGCGCGGCTTGATTCTCTCGGTGGGTGCGGCCGGCTCGGGCAAGTCGACCACTATCGCCTCGATGCTCGACCACCGCAACGAACTCGTGACCGGGCACATCCTCACGTTTGAAGACCCGATCGAGTATCTGTTCCGCAACAAGAAGTCGATCATCAACCAGCGCGAGATCGGCACCGACTCCGACAGCCTGGGCGTGGCCCTGCGCAATGCCATGCGCCAGGCGCCAGACGTGCTTTTCATCGGCGAGATCCGCGACCGCGAGGCGATGGCGGCATCGCTGGCCTATGCAATGTCAGGCCACTTGGTGGTGGCCACCATGCATGCGACCAACGCCGCGCACGCGCTGAACCGCGTAATCAGCTTCTACACACCGGAAACGCGCGCAGCGCTGTTCCAGGATCTGTCAGCCTCCATGCGTGCCGTCGTGTCGCAACGCCTCGTGCGCTCGCGCAAGGGTGGCCGCGTGCCTGCCGTGGAAATCCTGATGAACCAGGGTCACACCGCCGATCTGATCGAGCGCGGCGACGTGCAGGCCATTAAGGAAGCGATGGAGCAAAGCCTTTCGCCGGGAAGCCAGTCGTTCGAGCAGGGCCTGTACACCCTGCTGCAAAAGGACATCATCACCCGCGAGGACGCTCTGGCGGCAGCGGATTCCAAGAACAACCTGCTCTGGCTCATCAACAACGCGGGCAAACCCGCCTCGTCCCAGGGCAACCTGCCCAAGAAAGAAAGCGCCGCGCCTTCGGCGTCGTTCTCGGAGTTCACACTCAATATTTAGCGCTTTGCGTGTACGCGATGGGCTTCGCCCCTCGCACGTGCATGAGAAACGGCACTGCCCCTCACTCGCTTTGCGTGTACGCGATGGCTTTGCCATCGCACGTGCACGCAAAGCGGGACTGCGCGCTGCGCGCGCAGCAAAGACTGATCAGTTGCCTGCGCTCCGGAGCGGCCGCGCGCTCCGGCAAGAATCAAGGGCCGAGCAACGGCAACCCCAGTTGCAGGGGCGCGCAGGGGCTCGCCAGAGCGACACAAGCGCGGGAGCGGCAGTGGCGGCATTTTTGCCATACTCCGGAGTTCTTCTCACAAATCCCAATGACTGCTCACTGATCCGATCACGGATCACGGATCACGGATCACGGATCACGGATCACGGATCACAGACCACCGATCACCGAGCTCGCCGCCCTCATGTCCGCCACGTTCGATTTAGCACAGGACCTCATTCGCCGGCCTTCCGTGACGCCGGTGGACGCCGGCTGCCAGGAGTTGCTGGCGCAGCGGCTGGCGCCGCTGGGCTTCAAGGCCGAGACGCTGGCGCGCAATGGCACCACCAACCTCTGGCTGCGGCGTGGTACCGCGCGGCCGAATGTGACGTTCGCCGGGCACACGGACGTGGTTCCCACCGGCCCGCTCGGGCAGTGGATCAGCGATCCGTTTCAACCCACTGTGCGCGACGGCCTGCTGTTCGGCCGCGGCGCCTCGGACATGAAGTCGTCGATCGCGGCCTTCGTGGTGGCGGCTGAGGAGTTCATCGCCGCGCTGCCGCAGCACGCGGGCTCGATCTCGCTGCTCATCACGTCGGACGAAGAAGGTCTGGCGGCTGACGGCACCGTGCTTGTGGTCGAAGAGCTCGTGCGCCGCGGCGAGGCAATTGATTGTTGCATCGTCGGCGAGCCGACCTCGGTCGACCAGCTCGGCGACACGATCAAGAACGGCCGCCGCGGTTCGCTCTCCGGCAAGCTCGTTGTCAAGGGCGTGCAGGGACATGTGGCCTATCCGCAGCTGGCGAAAAACCCGGTGCATCTGCTCGCGCCTGCGCTGGCCCAGCTCGCGGCCGAGGTGTGGGACAACGGCAATGACTACTTCCCGCCCACGACCTTTCAGGTGTCCAACATCCGCGCGGGCACCGGTGCCGGCAACGTGATCCCCGGCACCTGCGAAGTCGAGTTCAACCTGCGCTTTGCGCCGGTGTCTACGGCCGAGCAGTTGCAGGCGCGCATCGAGTCCATCCTGCGCAAGCACGGGCTGCAGTTCGACGTGGATTGGAAAGTCGGCGCACAGCCTTTCCTGACGCAGCCAGGTACTTTGGTGCAGGCGATCAGCAGCGCGATCGCGCAGGAAACGGGGTCGGCGCCGCAACTGTCGACCACCGGCGGCACCTCCGACGCCCGCTTCATCGCGACCATGTGCTCGCAGGTCGTGGAGTTCGGCCCACCCAATGCAACAATCCACAAGATCAACGAGTGTATTCGTGTGGCGGACCTTGAGCCGCTGAAGAACATTTATCGCCGCACGCTGGAGCAGCTGCTGGCGCGGTGAACCAGGGCTTGTGAACTTTTGGATCTCATATCCGCGATCCATGCGGTAACAGGCCCCGGCTGCCAGGACAACAACGACGGCCCAAGGCCGCTTGGAGGAAAGTCCGTGTCGATCGATGCCCAGGCCAACCTGCGCACACTGCGTGATGTGTTCCGCTTTGCGGTGACCCGCTTCAACGAGGCGGAGCTTTACTACGGCCACGGGCAGGCCGATGCGTTCGAGGAAGCCAGCTTCCTGGTCATGCGCTCGCTCAAGCTGCCCATC
>JBIIZX010000476.1:0-2999 GCA_044346055.1 Burkholderiaceae bacterium
CCCGCGGCTGACACCCAGACTCAGCAGCGCAGCAATGCATCGGTTACACCATCAGAAACGCCCAAATGGCACGGTCACTTGCTCCACCAGGCCCATACAACAGTGACTGGTGAAACATCCGGGCTAACTTAGCGCAGGCGCCCGCGAGCGGCGAATGCTGCCTTGGCCGCGGCTGGCGGCGGCCTTGTCAGTGGGCCTATCAGCGCTCCTGTTTGCAAGCCTGTCCGCGGGTTCGTCAGCGGGCGTGTCTGAAGGCGTTTCAGCGGGGCGTGCTGCTGGCCGCAGCGGCCGCGGCCTCGCCGGCCGCAGGCTCACTGATCGCGCGTTCCAGGCAGTAGCCCAGCCCGCGGATGGTCACGATATGGATGTCGCCCGCCTCGAGCTTCTTGCGCAGCCGGTGCACGTAGACCTCGATTGCGTTGTTGCTGACTTCCTCGCCCCATTCGCACAGGTGGTCCACCAGCTGCTCCTTGCTTACCACCCGGCCCGCGCGCTGCAGCAGGATCGCAAGCAGCCCGAGTTCGCGCGCCGACAGGTCCAGCGGGTGGTCATTCATGCTCGCCACGCGGCCCGCCAGGTCGAGCACCAGCGGCCCATGTCGCAGCAGGCTCTGGTTGGCGCCCATGGCACGGCGCGTCAGCGCCCGCACGCGCGCCTCCAGTTCAGACAGCGCAAACGGCTTGGCCATGTAGTCATCGGCGCCCAGGTCAAGGCCCCGCACGCGTGAGTCCACGCTGTCAGCGGCGGTGAGGATCAGCACCGGCAGCGGCGCGCCACGGCCGCGCAGCCGCCGCAGCACTTCCAGCCCCGTCAAGCGCGGCAGGCCGAGGTCGAGGATCAATAGGTCAAAGTGCTGCGCGGCCAGAGCCGAGTCGGCTTGTTCGCCATCGCTGACCGCATCGACCGCGTAGCCTGCAGCCCGCAGCGACCGGCACAGGCCATCGGCCAGCACCGGATCGTCTTCCGCGATCAGGATATGCATGTTTGCCTTGATATCCTCGCGCTGCCTTGGGGCGAAGCCTCATGCTGCGCGGTGTGTGATTATTCGGCCAGTGTATTTCGCGCCTTGTGACAGCAGCAAGGCGGCTCGCACGGACCGGCCGCGTCACAGCGCGATGCATGACACGCTTGACAGCCGATACTGGAAGCTTCTACAGTGCCTGACACTGTACAGAATGACAGTGCCGCGCGGCTCATTGCTGCAGTCAGCCCTTCCAGGACTGATGCAGCAGCACGATGAGCGGCGCGGTTTCCCCGGAACGAGCGCTCGCACGGAGGCAAGGATGGACGACGGACGGAGCATGCAGGTGGCAGACACCAAAGAGCGGCAAAAGGCACTGGCGGCAGCGCTTGCCCAGATTGAGAAGCAGTTCGGCAAGGGCTCGGTCATGCGCCTGGCCGACGGCGAAGTCGCCGAGGACATCCAGGTGGTGTCCACCGGCTCGCTGGGCCTGGATATCGCATTGGGTGTCGGCGGCCTGCCGCGCGGCCGCGTGGTCGAGGTCTACGGGCCGGAGTCGTCGGGCAAGACCACCCTCACACTGCAGGTGATTGCCGAGATGCAGAAGATCGGCGGCACCTGCGCCTTCATCGATGCCGAGCACGCGCTGGACATTCAGTACGCGCAAAAGCTTGGCGTCAATTTGCAGGAGCTCTTGGTGTCGCAGCCGGACACCGGCGAGCAGGCGCTCGAGATTGCCGATGCGCTGGTGCGCTCGGGCTCGGTCGATCTGATCGTCATCGACTCGGTGGCGGCACTGACGCCCAAGGCCGAGATCGAAGGCGAGATGGGTGATTCGCTGCCCGGCCTGCAGGCGCGGCTGATGAGCCAGGCGCTGCGCAAGCTCACCGGCACCATCAAGCGCACCAACTGCCTGGTCATTTTCATCAACCAGATCCGCATGAAAATCGGCGTGATGTTCGGCAACCCGGAGACCACCACCGGCGGCAATGCGCTCAAGTTCTACGCCTCCGTGCGGCTGGACATCCGCCGCACCGGCAGCATCAAGAAGGCTGAAGAGGTGATCGGCTCCGAGACCCGCGTCAAGGTCGTCAAGAACAAGGTCGCCCCGCCATTTAAGCAGGCCGAGTTCGACATCCTTTATGGCGAGGGCATCTCCCGCGAGGGCGAGGTCGTCGATCTGGGCTCCACCCATAACATCGTCGAGAAATCCGGCGCCTGGTACAGCTACAACGGCGAGCGCATCGGCCAGGGCAAGGACAACGCGCGCGAGTACCTGCGCGAGCATCCGGAAATGGCGCTCGAGATCGAGAACAAGATCCGCGAGAAGCTCGGCGTGGCCACGCGCGGTGCTGCGGCGGACGCGGAGTAACGCCGGGGCGCCTGGCGCTGGCGGCGCCGATCGCCCCCAGCGCCCCCAGCGCGGCCAGCAACCAGACGCTCCCGCAGAGCCTGCGGATTCCCAACGCCCGCGCCAGCAAAAGTCGCTGCTGGCGCGGGCGTTGTCCTATCTGGCCCGCCGGGAGCACAGCCGCACCGAACTGCGCCGCAAGCTCGCACCCCACGCCGAAAGCGCCGAGCAACTCGACCCGCTGCTCAACGAGCTCGAGACCAAGAAGCTGCTCTCGGACGAGCGCTTCGTCGAGGTACTAAAGCGCAGCCGGGGCGAGCGCTTCGGTGCGGCGCGCATCAAGCAGGAGCTCAAGGCGCACCAGCTCGGGGACGCGCTGGTGCGCTCTGCCGTCGACGAACTGCGTCAGACCGAGCTGGCCCGCGCACAAGCGGTCTGGCGGCACCGCTTTGGCACGCCAGCGACCAACGCCGCCGAGCGCGCGCGCCAGATGCGCTTTCTGGCGCAGCGTGGCTTCAGCACCGAAGTGATCTATAAGGTGGTGCGCGGCGCGGACGAGGACTAGCCCGGATATTTCACCAGTATGAGGTCAGCGGCCACGTGCTTACGCGCGTTGTCAGAGGAGAACGAGGCCTGCAGACAACCGAGGATCGCCGATGCCAAAGTGTACGCAAGACAAGATCGACT
>JBIIZX010000477.1:0-2991 GCA_044346055.1 Burkholderiaceae bacterium
CCTATCCGCTGATGCGCGGCACGGCACCACTGATCACCGCACTGCTTGGGGCCGTGCTCCTGCGCGAGCTGCCCAGCGGCCTCACGATGGCAGGCATCGCGCTGATCTCGGCTGGCATCTTTGCCTGGAGCTATCGGCCGATGGATCACAAGCCCGCGCGCGCGGCGGTGGGCTTTGGGCTTGCCAATGCGGTCGTGATCGCGATCTACACCGTGATCGACGGCACCGGCGCGCGGCTGGCGGGCAATGTGTGGAGCTATATCGCGTGGCTGTTCGTGCTCGACATGCTGCCGTTCACGCTGTTCATCCTGGCCACGCGGCGGCGCGACTTCATCACCTTTCTGGCCGCCCAGCCATGGAAGTCGCTGGCCGGCGGCGCCGCCTCGGCAGGCGCCTACGCGATTGCTCTGTGGGCGATGACCAAGGCACCGGTCGCCATGGTGGCCGCGTTGCGCGAGACCTCGGTGCTGTTTGCGGCCTTGATCGGCGCGCGCCTGCTGCACGAACGGCTGACGCCATTGCGCTGGACCGGCGTGGCGGTGGTGATTGCCGGGGTGATGGCGCTCAAGCTCGCCTGAGAGCCTGAGAGTCTTTCGCTCATGCCCGCTCATCACCCAAAAGCACCCTTGCTCGTGGTTGCAAATGCTCGCCATAGCCCGAGCTATGGCTGCGCTTTGCGCCTAGATCAGGTGCGTTTTGGTGCGCTGCTCGGCCACGCTCGAAAACTCTCAGGCTCTGAGGCCGTGCCTCATCGATCGTTCTGGGGCAGCCCGTCGCCGAGCGTGTAGTAGTCACCCTTTTCGGCCATGAAGATGTGCCGCTCCAGTTGCACGCCAGTCGCGCCATCGATTGAGCCGAGCGCCACTGAGGTCCAGTCGCGATGCACCGGCTCCCAGAACAGCCAGGCGCAGCAGCGCGAGCAAAAGCCTCGACGGATCTTTTCCGACGACTCGTACCAGGTGATGTGCTCGCCACCGTCCAGGCGGACCGCATCCTTCGGCACATTGGCCGACGCGAAGAAATGTCCCGATTGCTTGCGGCACTGCACGCAATGGCAAGCCGTGGCCGAGGTGGGCGTTTGCGACAGTTCAAAACGGACGGCACCGCACTGGCAAGACCCCTTGAGCATGCAACCCTCAGGACACGAAGCGATGCGCGGCAGTATGCCAAGGCCGCCCGGTTGCGCGCATGACGAGCACGCGCTCTAACCATGCCACGCCCGCCTTGCACGCCAAGGTGCTAGTTTCTTGCCAAGGGAGACAACATGGACGCCAAGCGCCAACGCGGGCCTGGGCTGACGCCGTTAAGCAGCCTCGACGCCTTGTTCCTGTATCTCGAATCGCCCGAGATGCCGATGCATGTCGCCGGCCTGCACCTGTTCGAGGTGCCGGCGCGGCGGCGCCATCTGTATGTGGATGACGTGCGCCGGCTCTTTGCCGCGCGGCTGCATCTGGCGCCTGTATTCCGGCGCCGTCTGGCGCCCATGCCGCTCGACGTCGCCAACCCGCTGTGGATCGACGACGGCGGGGTCGACCTCGAGCACCATGTGCAGCGCCGTGTGCTGCCCAAACCCGGCACGCGCGCGCAACTGCACGCGTTGGTGGCGCGCCTGCACGCGCAGCCGCTGGACCGCGCGCGCCCGCTGTGGCAGGCCTTTGTCATCGAGGGGCTGGCCAGCGGCGAGGTGGCGGTCTACACCAAGATTCATCACGCGGCGGTCGACGTCTCGGCCGGCGTGGCGCTGGCTGCCGCGCTGATGGACCTGGAACCAAGGCCGGTGCCTCGGCTGCCCAAGCGTCACGCCGGAAACACCGTCGCCGATGCAGGCGAGCCGACGGTCACCCAGCGGCTCGGCGCCCTCGGCAAGAGCACCTTGATGCAGTGGAAGGCGGTTGCTCAACTCGTTCCGCAACTGTCTGTGCAAGGCGGCAGGTTGGCTTGGAGCGCCGTGCGCGGTGCGCTCGCTGACGCAGGGCAGCCCTCCTCGGCATCCAAGAGCCACGGGACCGGCAAGCAGGACCGATCACCGATGACTGATCACCGATCACCAACGCGCAGCCTGCTGTCGGCACTTGCGCTGGCGCCGCGCACGCCGCTGAACGGCAGCATCACCGCCGGGCGCAGCCTCACCACGCTGTCACTGCCATTACCGGTCATCAAGGCCAGCGCCAAGGCGCTCGATGCAACCATCAACGACCTGGTGATGGCCATCTGCGCCACCGCGCTGCGCAACTGGCTGGCGCGCCATGACCGCGTGCCGCGCCAGCCGCTGGTGGCGGCGGTGCCGTTTTCACTGCGCGCCGCCGGCGACACGGCGCAGAACAACCAAGTCTCGATGATGCTGGCCGAACTCGCCAGCAACGAGGCTGATCCACTGAAGCGTCTGGCCGCCGTTCGCGCCTCCATGGCGCGCGGCAAGCGCATCATCGGCGGCGCCTCTGGGCTGAAGGCCCTGATCCCCACCGACCTGCCCTCGCTCGGCACGCCCTGGCTCATCAGCAGCCTGGCGGCGCTGTATGCACGCACGCACCTGGCCGATCGCATGCGGCCAGTGGCCAATGTGGTGATCAGCAACGTGATGGGTGCGCAGGTCCCGCTGTACATGGCCGGCGCGCGGATGACCCACTACTGGCCGCTGTCGATCGTCGTGCACAGCGTGGCGCTGAACATCACCGTGCAAAGCTACGACGGCCGGCTCGAGTTCGGCCTGGTGGCCTGCCGCGAGACGCTGCCGCGCATTGCTGAACTGGCCACACTGCTGGCTGCAGCGGCCGACGAATACAACGCCCTGGCCACTGCACGCTCGGCCGCACTGGTGCTGCCGGCCGCGCCAAAGCCCACCGCGCACAAGCCCGACTCGCTCAAGCCCACCGCGCACAAGCCCGCCGCGCCCAAGCCCTCCGCCGGCAAGCGACGCGTGACCAGCCGCCGCAGCGCAAAGGCAATCGCATGACCCAGCCACGAACCGCTTCACGCCGCCCCGCGCGCAAG
>JBIIZX010000074.1:0-10036 GCA_044346055.1 Burkholderiaceae bacterium
TGGCGTTGGCGCGCGCCATCCTGGCGGCGAGGGGAGAGACATGATGCGGGTGGGGCAGGGCTTTGACGTGCACGCGCTGGTGCCGGGCCGGCGGCTCGTGCTCGGTGGCGTGCAGATCGACTACGTGGTCGAAGGCCAGCCGATGGGGCTGCTTGGCCACTCGGACGCGGATGTACTGTTGCACGCAGTCACCGACGCTGTGCTCGGCGCCGCCGGCCTCGGTGACATTGGGCGTCTGTATCCGGACACCGACGCTGCGCACAAGGACGCGGACAGCTGGCGCCTGTTGCATGACGCAGGCCAGCGCGCGCGCGCTGCGGGCTGGCAGGTGCAGAACGTCGACTGCACGGTGATCGCTCAGCGCCCCAAAATCGCACCGCACGTCGCCGCAATGTGCGAGCGCATCGCCGCTGCGCTGGCCATCGATGTCGCTGCAGTCAATGTCAAGGGCAAGACCACCGAGTACCTCGGCTTCACCGGCCGCGGCGAAGGCATTGCGGCGATGGCCGTCGCGTTGCTGCAGAAGTCAGAGTAAGGCGCAAACCCCATCACGGCCCGGCCGTAGGGCATGGGGCATCAGGCGCATGCCGCGCAACGCGTCTACCTAGCCCGGATGTTTCACCAGGTCGCCCCCGTGCACCCACGCTCTCAATCTGGCAGCCGCAGCGACAGCGTGCCATCGACCAAAGCCATTTTGGTCCGCCGGGGCTACGCGGGCGGAACCTGTCAATTACTTTGCGGCGCCTGCGCGGCCAGCTTGCGCTAAAGTGCTCGCCGATGCCTGCGGGCATCGGCTGCGCCGCTCTCGCACAACCTGGCTCGCGCGTGCATCCGCGCGAATCCCGCGTCCCTGCTGAAACATCCGGGCTAGGCGCGCTGCGGCCGCGCTCGCGGCAAACCCCCGGTGCCTCTAATTCCTCTAATCCCTCCGATCCCTCCGATCCCTCCGATCCCTCCGATCCCTCCGATCCCTCCGATCCCTCCAATCCCTCTCATGGAACTGCGCGACCACGTAATCCAGCGCGGTTCACTCGTTGTCGCGCATATCCTGTACTCGGGCTGGCTGCGCATTGAGGGCGAAGTGGTCGGCACCGTGCGGGCAGAGCCTGGCCGCGGCGGCCGTCTGGTGGTGGGGTGCGACGCCCGCGTCCGCGGCAAGATTTCGGCGCCGGAGGTCATCGTGCACGGCACCTTCGAAGGGCAGCTCAGCAGCAGCGGCCACATCGAGGTGCGCAGCACTGCGTACATCCGCGGCACCGTGCTGTACCACTCGCTCGAACTGGCGCCCGGCGCTGTGGTCGAGGCGCGCATGCATCCGCTGTTGATCGCCACCTGATCAGCGCGACTGTGCGCTCGCCGCTGTTCACGCTGGAAGACGCAGTTCCGCGCGTAGCCCACGGCCGTCGGCTTGCGCCGGGCCAAGCAGCAAACTGCCGCCATGCAGGCGTGCGATGCGTTCGACGATCGCCAACCCCAGACCGGCGCCCTTCGCCTCGCTTCTCGCGGTGTTGCCGCGCTCAAATGGCCGCATCAGGCGGTCCAGGTCCTTGCTGTCAATTCCCGGTCCCGTGTCGGCGATCGTGAGCACCAGGTCGCGGCCGTCGCGCCGCAGTTGCGCGTCCAGTTGCAGCTGCCCGCTCGCGTCGCGCCCATAGCGATGGGCGTTGGTCGCCAGGTTGTCGAGCGCACGTTCGAGCTCGGTGCGATACACCGGCGCCTGCAAACCGGCGGCGATCTGCGTCTGCACCGTCGCATTGGGCAGGCGCAGGCGTGCCAGTGCGACAGTCACCAGTTTCGAGACGTCGGTATCGTCCTTGGGCTGCTGTGGCCGCTCGCGCGCATAGTCGAGGAACTGGTGCACGATCGCGTCCATCTGCTCAATGTCGCCGGCCATCGCATTGCGCGCATCATCGGGCAGCGGGTTGACTTCGAGTTCCAGGCGCAGGCGCGCCAGCGGCGTGCGCAGGTCGTGCGAGATGCCAGCCAGGAGCACTGCACGGTCCTGCTCGATTTGTGCCAGATCGCTCACCATGCGATTGAAGCTCTGGTTGACCGCGCGGATTTCCGCCGGCCCCACTTCCGGCAGCGGCGCTGGTGCGTGACCGGCGCCTAGATCACGCGCGGCACGTGTCAGGCGTGCCAACGGTCGATTGACCGCCGCAGTGATGGCGACCGCCGCCAGCAGCGCGAGCAGGGTGGAGAGCACCGCCCAGCGCACCCAGGAGCTGCCGGCCTGGCGCGCCAGCGGATCGCGGTCGATGAAGACCCAGTAGGCGTCCTCCTCGATGTTGAACGACACCCACAGGCCGCTCACGCCATTGACCTGCTCGAACACCCGCGTGTTCGGCCCCAGCTCGCCGCGAATGCGCTCGGTGCCGCGGCGCACGACCGGCGTGTCGGGAAAGGGGCGCACCACGTCGTCGACTTCTACCGGCACGATGCGCAGCCCCTCGTTATCCGCCAGCTCGCCGAGCAATTCGCGGCGCACCGCAGGGTCCGAATACAGCAGCGCGGTGCGAGTGATGTTGACAACCGAGACCACCTGCTGCGCAAACTGCTGCGCCCGTGGTTCGCGCTCAAATACGCGAAAGCTGAACAGCGTGGCCATGAGGCAGCCGGCGATCAGCAGCAAAATCAGCAGGAAGGTCCGCCAGAAGAGCGGCGGCGAGGGAACGCGCATGTAGGTGATCAGTGATCAGGGTCATTGAGCGGGCGGGCGCTCCGGCGTGGGGAATTGTGAACCGGCTGGCTGCAAAGCGCAGACTGCCCATGGCGGCAGTCCGCACCGATCACCGATCACCGATCACTGATCCGGCACAAACACGTAACCCAGGCCCCAGACGGTCTGGATGTACTTGGGCTTGGAGGGATCGGACTCGATCATCTTGCGCAGGCGCGAGATCTGCACGTCGAGCGAGCGATCAAAGGCCTCGTATTCGCGGCCGCGCGCCAACTCCATCAGCTTTTCGCGCGACAACGGCAGGCGCGGGTGGCGTGCAAAGACCTTGAGCACGGCGAACTCACCGGTGGTTAGAGGCACGTCTTCTCCGCCTTTCTTCAGCGTGCGCGTGGCCAGATCCAGCACGAACTCGCCAAAGCCCACGCTGACCGCGTCCTGGGTTGGTGCGCCGGGCGGTTCGTCAGCACCCTTGCGCCGCAGGACGGCGTTGATGCGGGCCAGCAGCTCGCGCGGGTTAAATGGCTTGGGCAGGTAATCGTCCGCGCCCATTTCCAGGCCGACGATGCGATCCACGTCCTCGCCCTTGGCGGTGAGCATGATGATCGGCGTCGTGTCATTGGCACCTCGCAGCCGGCGCAGCACCGTCAGGCCATCCTCGCCGGGCATCATCAGATCGAGGATCAGCACGTCAAAGCGCTCGCGCAGCCACAGCTTGTTCATGGCCTGCCCGTTCTCCGCGGTGTAGACGGTGAGTCCGTTATCCGTGAGGTAGCGGCGCAAAAGGTCGCGCAGGCGCGCGTCGTCGTCGACGACGAGGGCTTTGGGTGGGCCGGAGCGGTTCATGCGGTGGCGGTCGCGGCGAATGCGACAAGTCGAGGTGCTGGCGATGCTATTGGAGCCGATGGCGCGGCCAAGCACTTGGACAAACTGTTACAGAATTTACCCCCAGTGCTGTGATTTGACGCCGCTGCGGGCGCCCGCGCGCCGCGGCAGTGCCTAAGATTCGTTCCATGTCGCTGCATTCCCTTCTTCGCTTTCGCAACGCGCTGCTCGCTGCCGTCCTGGTCGCGTTCGGCGCGCCGTGCCTGGCGCAGCCGGCGCCGCTGACGCCGGAGCAACGCGAAGAGCGGTGGCGCCAAATGTCGCCGGAGCAGCGCCAGCAGCTCTGGCGCAACCTCTCGTCTGAGCAGAAGGGCGAGGTGATTCGCAACCTGAGTCCTGAGCAGCGAGAGCGCCTGCGTCAGCGCATGGAAGAGCGCTTCGAGGAGCGGCGCGGCGAGCGCAATGCCGATGGCCGCAAGCTCAGCCCCGAAGAGCGCCAGCAGCTGCGCGACCAGATCAACGAAGCCAACCGGGACATTCGCAACCGCCCGATGCAGGAGCGGCCAGGTCAGCGGCCGACGAAGGAGCGCTAGATGATTGTTGCCAAACTCTTGCGGCGTGTACTGGCTGGTGCCGCCCTGCTCGCGGCTGCGCTCGCCGTGCAAGCGCAGCCGCTCGGTCTTGAGCGCGCCCGCAGCTTTCTTACCCGCACCGGTTTTGCGCCGGCGCCTGCTGAGGTGGAGCGCTTTGCACCTCTGACCCAGGCCCAGGCTGTCGAGCTCGTGCTGCGCGAGACGGCAACCACGGCCGCCACGCCAGCGCCCGGCTGGATCGACGAGCGCATGCTGCCGCCGCGCGAACTGCGTGCGCTGAGCGAGGCCGAGCGCATGGAAGAGCAGCGCCGCGCGGTACGCAACGGGCTGGAGCTGCGCGGCTGGTGGCTGCGCGAGATGGTTGCCTCGCGCTCGCCGCTGACTGAGCGGATGACGCTGTTCTGGCACAACCACTTTGTCTCCGCGCAGCCCAAGGTGCGCTACGCGCAATTGATGTACCGCCAGAACGTGCTGTTGCGCGAGCACGCGCTGGGCAACTTCGGCGCGCTGCTGCACCTGGTGGCGCGCGACCCGGCGATGCTCATTTACCTGGACGGCGTGCAGAACCGGCGCGGCCAGCCGAATGAGAACTTCGCGCGCGAGGTCATGGAGCTGTTCACCCTTGGCCCCGGCAACTACAGCGAAACCGACATCAAGGAGGCTGCGCGTGCCTTCACAGGCTGGAGCCTCGACCCCGATGGCTACGTCTTCATGCGGCGGCCGCTCATCCACGACGCTGGCGACAAGACCGTGCTCGGCCGCACAGGGCGTCTCGATGGGGACGACGTGCTCGATCAGTTGCTGGCGCAGCCGGCTGCGGCCCGCTTTGTCGTGACCAAGCTGTGGCGCGAGTTCGTCTCGCCCGCGCCGGATCCGGCCCGGCTCGAACCAATCGCTCGCGCCTTTGCCACGAGTAATTACGACATCAAGACAGTGCTGCGCCTGCTGCTCAATCAGCCTGAGCTCGTGGCGCCGCAGTCGTCGCAGTATCTCGTCAAGTCACCGGTCGAACTGCTAGTCGGCGTGGTGCGCCAGAGCGGTGGCGAACTGGGACAACCGGTCGGCGCTGCGGTTGTCGTTGCGCAGATGGGGCAGAACCTGTTCTCGGCGCCGAGCGTGCGCGGCTGGCCGGGCGGCGATGCATGGATCAACACGCAGACCCTGCTGATGCGACGCCAGTTCGCAGCGCGTGCGCTGGCACCGGCCCCTGTCATTGCGGCGGAGCGTCCAGCACTTGACCCGGCCGACATGGCGCCGCCGGAGCCGTTGCCCGCGCGCTCGCCTATGGCCAGCGAAAAGACTTCGGCCCTGATCACGCCGCAGGCCAACGGCGAAGCGGCGAGACGGCGCCTCGCGCTGGCGCAGGAGCAGGCGGTCCGCATCGATGCAGGTGCATGGCTGAAAAGCGCAGCGACCCTCGCGCCGGAGCGGCCAGCAACTGCAGAAGAAGTCCAGCGGTTGGCCAACTCGCTCGGCGCCGTGCCGCCCGTTGCATTGCCGGCTGCCGGCACGCTGTCGCTCGACGCGCTGCGATCCTTGCTGCTCGATCCGTCCTATCAGCTGAAGTAGGAGAGCGCCATGCAACGACGCCGGTTCTTTGGGGCTGCCTCGGCCGCTGTGGCCGCCTACACGCTCCCGGCCTGGGCCCAGGCCAGTGCACCGCCGCGCCTGCTGGTGCTGCTCGAGCTGCGAGGCGGCAATGATGGCCTGAACACGGTGATCCCCGAGGACGGCCGCTACCACGACCTGCGTCCACGCCTGGCGCTGAAGGATGATGCCGTGGTCGGCTTCGAGCGCGACCTCACCTTGCATCGTGAGCTGGCACCGCTGCAGGCGCTGTGGCGCGATGGCCAGATGGCGGTTCTGCATGGCGTGGGGTACCCGCAGCCGGACCTGTCGCACTTCCGCTCGATCGCGATCTGGGACACGGCGTCGGCCTCGAACGTGGTGCTGCAAGAGGGCTGGCTGTCGCGCGCCGCGGTGGCGGCACCGTCGTTCCGCGCGCTGGCGGCCGACGGCGTGATCATCGGTGCGCCCGATCTTGGGCCGCTGGAAGGTCGGGCGCGCGCGATCGCGGTCAATGATCCGGGCCGCTTCGCGCAGCAGGCGCAGTTCGAGCCAGCGATGCTCGCCAACGCCCAAGGCGCGCTGGCCCATATCCTGCGCGTGGAGGCCGACATCGCCCATGCCGGCGCCAGCATCCGGCCCACGGCCCAGTTTGCGACCGAGTTCCCGCGCGGACCAGCGGGGCAGGCCGTGGCCCGCGCTGCCGGCCTGGCGGCCACGCGTCAGATGGCGGTGCTGCGCCTTACGTTGCCGGGGTATGACACGCACACCGCGCAGTTGCCACGCCAGTCCGCGCTGCTCGCCCAAGTGGCGCAGTCAGTCGTGGCGCTGCGCGCGGCGCTGACTGAGGTGGGGATGTGGCAGGACACGCTTGTGCTCACGTACTCCGAGTTTGGGCGCCGGCCCAGGGAGAACGGCAGCGGCGGCACCGATCACGGCACCTCCAGCGTTCACTTTGCCTTCGGCCAGAAGGTGCGCGGCGGCCAGTACGGTGAGCGCCCGGCACTGCAACGGCTGGACGCGCAAGGCAATCTCGGCTTTGCGATCGACTTTCGCAGCGTCTACGCCGCCGTGCTGGAGCAGTGGTGGCAACTGGACAGCCGCGCGGTGCTGGGCGAGCGGTTTGCACCGCTGCAGTTCTTGCGGGCGTGATTCTGCGTGGATGGCTTTGGCCCAACGAAGTCGCGTAGCTGAAGATCCAGCGCTGAAAGTCCAGCGCTGGTTGCGGGCCACGGCCGCGCTGCATGCGGCAGATAGAATGGCCTGGACCGTCAATGCTTCGCCCCCCCTGCCTTGCCCACCAATGCGTCATTGGCCGGCAGCGCCTGCCGACTGGACCTCGTGCCTTCCGCCGCGCCTCCTCACGCAACTTCCCTCGCAACGACTGATGTGAGCGGCACGCAGCCGTCGCCGACGCTGCTTGCGCTGGACACGGCGACGGAGGCTTGCTCCGTTGCGCTGCTGCGCGGGGGGCGCGTGCAAGAACTGGTCGAAGCGGTCGGTCAGCGCCACTCGGAACGCTTGCTGCCCATGGTGCAGCAACTCCTGGCGCAGGCTGGCACAGGCTTGCACGGGCTCGATGCGATCGCTTTCGGCGCCGGGCCGGGCTCGTTCACCGGGTTGCGCATCGCCTGCGGCGCAGCCCAGGGGCTGGCCTTCGGGCTCGGCCTGCCGCTGTTGCCGGTGGGCAATCTGAGCGCACTAGCAGCCGATGTCTTCACACTGGCGCCGCAGGCGCGTTGCATCGGCGTGGCGATCGATGCACGTATGAACGAGGTGTACTGGGCGGTGTATCGGCACGAGACTGCTGCGGATGTTCTGCAGGATGCCGCGCTGCAGGAGGTGGTGGGGCCGTCACTGTCGAGTGCTGCCGCCTGCGCGCAGGCGTTTGCGGAACTCGGCGTCGATGCAATCGGCGGCAACGCACTCGCGCTGCCTTCTGTGTCATGGTCGGTCGATGCAGGGCAGTGGCCGCAGGCGCGCGCGAGCGCTGCGGGCATCGTGCGGCTCGCTGCCCTCTCGTGGGTCGCCGGCGGGGCGATCGCGCCGGCCGATGCGGCACCGCTTTACGTTCGCGATCGCGTGGCGCTCACGGTGGATGAGCGGCGTGCTGTGGCAGGAGCGGCATGAACGCCGTCGTCCGTCCGAGCGAGGACCAGTTCGTGCCGATGATGGCGCGCGATATCGAGGAAGTCGTGGCCATCGAGAACGCGATCTATCCGTTTCCGTGGACGCGCGGCAATTTCCTCGATTCACTGCATGCCGGCTATTGCTGCTGGACGCTGCGCTCGCCCGAACAGGAGCTCATCGCGTACTCGATCGTGATGATTGCGCTGGACGAGGCGCATCTGCTGAACCTCAGCGTGGCGCAGCGCATGCACCGGCATGGCTACGGCTGGCGGGTGCTGGAGTTCATGGCGCAGCAGGCGCGCAACCATGGCGCGCGCACCATGCTGCTGGAGGTGCGCCCGAGCAATCCACCGGCGCAGCGCCTGTACGAGCGCTATGGCTTTGAGCGGATCGGCGTACGGCGCGGCTATTACCCGGCGCACAGCGGGCGCGAAGATGCCGTTGTGATGCGAATCGCTCTGTGACCATACCGATGAACCCCGGGCAGCGGCGCGAGATCCTTTGGCATGCGATGAACGCAGGCCCGTTGTGGCGGGCGCGCTCGGGCCCTGGTTCGGGGGCGACACTGCAGGCCGAGGCCGCCGAGGTCGTGGCGAATGAGACCGCCGCCGACGTGCAGCAAGACGAAGCGCTGCAACTCGATGCGTCACGTGCAGCGCAGGATGTTGCGCTGGCCGATCGTGCAACTGCACCGGGCGGCGAACGCGCTACGGACGGGCGCGCCGCAGTGATCGCCCGCATGCCCTGGCCGGAGCTAGAGTCGGCTGTGGCTTCGTGCACTGCATGCGGCTTGTGCAAGACGCGCTCCAAGACGGTCTTTGGCGTTGGCGATCGCCGCGCGCAATGGATGCTGATTGGCGAAGCGCCGGGTGCCGAGGAAGATGCACGTGGTGAGCCGTTCGTGGGTCAGGCCGGCAAGCTGCTCGACAACATGCTGGCAGCAGTGGGGCTGAGCCGCACGCCGCAGGCAGCGGGTGCGGGTGCTGCGGCCGATGGGGCGTCCATGACCGCGGCCACGTCAGCCGCGCACTCCGCGGCCCAACCCATGCAAAGCGTCTACATCGCCAACGTCCTCAAGTGCCGGCCGCCGGGCAATCGCAACCCGGAGCCGGAGGAAGTCGCGCTGTGCGAGCCGTATCTGCAGCGGCAGGTCGCGCTGGTCGAGCCGCGGCTGATCGTTGTCATGGGCCGCTTTGCGGCGCAGGCGCTGCTTGGCACCGATGCGACGATTGCCAGCCTGCGCGGCCGCATGCACGAGGTGCAGGTGGAGGGCCGCGCCATTCCTGTCATCGTCACTTATCACCCGGCCTACCTGCTGCGCAACCTTGCGGACAAGGCCAAGAGCTGGGCCGATCTGTGCCTGGCGGCGAGCGTGCTCGCCAGACAAGGTGAACGATGAAGATTGACGATGTAGAGATCTTCATCGAAGGCGGCGGCGAGCCCATCTTCCTGCTGCACGGCTGGCCGGACACACATCGGGTGTGGGACGGGCAGGTCGCCGTGCTGAAGCAGCACTACCGCTGCATCCGCTTCACCTTGCCTGGCTTTGATCCGGCCGCGTCCAAGGCCACCCACACGCTCGATGAGATCGTCGGCTTCATTGGCAAGGTTGTCGACGCGGTGGCCGATGGCGGTCCGGTCACCTTGCTGCTGCATGACTGGGGATGCTTCTTCGGCTACCAGTTCGCGCTGCGCGAGCCCGCCAAGGTCAAGCGCATTATCGGTGTCGACGTGGGCGACGCAGGCTCGAGCCGTCATGTGGCTGAACTCGACGCCACCGCCAAGGCGCTCACCGTCGGCTACCAGCTCTGGCTGGCGCTGGCCTAGCGTATTGGCGGCAGGATCGGCGACGGCATGGCGCGCTGGATGGCCGGTCGGGCGCGTGCGAAGAGCGAGTTTGGGTTGATCACTGCAAAAATGGGCTGGCCCTATGACGTGCAATGGCTCAGAGGCGGGTTCAAGCGCGTGCAGCTGTTTCGCCCCGCCTGCCCGATGCTGTTCATCTATGGCGCCCGCAAGCCGTTCACGTTCCACTCGCGTGCCTGGGCCGAGGAGATCAGCGCCCGTCCCGGCAGCGCTGTGCTGGCGCTGCCCACAGGCCACTGGGTCATGCGGCAAGCGCCGGCGGAGTTCAACCAGGCAGTCTTGAGCTGGCTGGGAGAAGCCTCGTCCTAGCCCGGATGTTTCAGCAGTCACTGTTGTATGGGCCTGGTGGAGCAAGTGACCGTGCCATTTGGGCGTTTCT
>JBIIZX010000478.1:0-2974 GCA_044346055.1 Burkholderiaceae bacterium
GGGAACAGCCAGTTCATGCCGGCCTTGCGAAAGAAGCTCTTCAGATACGCAAGGTGCTCGGGCAGGAACTCTTCCGACAGGTTGCGCACGCCGAGAAAGAGATTCAGCTTGGCGCTAGTGCGCATGCGCCAGAGTGCGAGGAAGGTCCACGTGCCGACCTGGTTTGGCTGCTGCCAGGTCAGGGCGACGACCAGCAGCGCGGTGCCGATCAGCGCCAGCTCGTGATACAGGATGGCCTCGATCGCGTGACAGAAGTGCGCCCAGCTGGCGCAGTCGGCCGAGCAGCCGGTTTTGCGCGGCCCGGTCATGAAGCCCGTCAGAAACGCCAGCTCATGCCAGCCCCAGAGCAGCACGGCGCCGGCAAAGGCGACGTAGGAGGCCATCACGCTGTCGACCGAGGCCGACCTGATGATGGCGACCAGCCCGATGCCGGCCAGCAGCGTGGACACCGCCAAGCTCCAGCGAAACGTGCGGCTGGGCAGCTGATCGAGCAGCAGCACGATGCCGGTGGAGAACCACCAGATGAACGCCGCAAACGCGACCGGCCACAGCAGGTCGGACAGGGGCGTTGTGATGCTCATCCGGTGCGCTTTGTGCTGTCTGGCTGACTTGCTCGATCCGTGCCCTTACCAAACCGGTACGACGCGGATTTGCGCCGGCAGGGTGTTGGGCTTGACCGGCAGCAGGTACAGGCGTGCGAACACCGTGGCGGCCTGCACGGCATACACGCCGCGCTTGGCCAGGCTCAGCAACCCACCTTGCGCCTTCGCAGCATCCACCTTGGCGCTGATCTCGCACAGGCGATCGAGCCCGCGGCGGAACGCCGGGTGGTCGGTATCCAGCGTCAGCGGAAAGACCTGCTTGCTGATCTCGCTGGTAACGCGAAATACCTCGAAGTCGTACTTCGTGGTGTCGATGCCAAAGGCCTGGTGCATGTACGGTCGCGTGTGGTCGCGCACGTACATGGTGGCGTACACGGCCAGCAGGAAGAAGCGGATCCACAGCTTGTTGCCGCCTTCGAGCAGGTGCGGTTGGGCGCGCATCAGCAGGGCAAAGCTTTCGCCATGGCGAAACTCGTCGTTGCACCAGCGCTCGAACCAGCGAAAGATCGGATGAAAGCGTCGCTCCGGGTGCTTTTCCAGCTCGCGGAAGATGGTGATGTAGCGCGCGTAGCCGATCTTCTCGGACAGGTAGGTCGCGTAGTAGATGTACTTGGGCTTGAAGTAGGTGTACTTCTTTTCGCGCTTGAGCGAGCCCAGGTCCACGCCCATGCCAAAGTCCTTGAGCGAGGCGTTGATGAAGCCGGCGTGCCGACTTTCATCGCGCGCCATCATGCCCATGAGCGCCTTGATGTCCGGGTTCTGCACGTTTTTCTTGATTTCGTTGTAGAGCACGCAGCCCGAGAACTCGCTGGTGAGGCTGCTCACCAGGAATTCCATGAACTCCTTGCGCAGCTCGGGACTGATCTTGCTGAAGTTCTCCTTCAGCTCCACCTGGAACGCTGCATCGCGCTGAAAATGGTCGTGATTGTTGTCGCCCTCATACTCGGCCATCATCGTGTCCCAGTCGGCCCGCACCGACGAGACGTCGAGCTTTTCGAGCGCCGCGTAGTCCGTGGTGTAGAAGCGCGGCGTCAGTAGTGTCTCGGTCTTGGCAATTTGCATCGACGCAGCACTGACCGCGCCATTGCGCACCTGACCGGCGAGACTGCCGTCGTTGGCAATGGCGGCGTGCTTCAGATCGGATTCGATGACGGCGCTCATGATTTTTCCCCGGGTGTTGTCACTGGTGTCACGGCAGGTCGTGGTGCATCGAGCAGCCGACCAAACTCGCGCGCGTGCGTCGCGCCAAAGCTTTCGAGGTCGATGCGCTGGCCGGTCGCCCGGTCTTCCAGCGTCAGCCGGCCATCGGCGCGACCAATGAGGTAGAACGGTTCAGTCTCATTGAGTCCGCGCAGACGGCGCTCGCGCACCAGGGCGCGCAGCGCGCCGCGCACGAAGCCCTGCTCGCCCTGCAGCCTGACGACCTCGGTGGAGCGGTTGGCATCGAGCACGGCGACACCGCCGTCAGGCAGGTCTCGAAAGTGCAGGGCGCGCGTCTGCACGGCCGCCGCGTCGGGCTCGCGCACATCGACCCCGGACAGCCGTACCGCCGCCGTGACTGCGACGGTGAGCGCGACCAGGATGCCGATGGCGATCAGCGCACCGCGCGGGATGGTCTCTGGAACGGCCGGCCTTTGCACGCCGGGGTTTTGAACAGCGTTGGAACTCATCGCGGCCTCCCTCAATGCGCCGCGGCCAGCGGTCGGCGGCGCAGGCGCGCCAGCAGGCCGTGGGAGGCAGGTTCACGCGTGGCGGTGGGCGAGGGTGCTGCGGTGGGCGACATGGGCGCCAGCGGCGTCAGGCTGGTTGCCGGCAGTTCATTGGCGGTGACCCAGGCGCGTGCCAGCAGGCGGGCGACGTCGCGCACATTGGCCAGGCCGCGCAGCATCGGTTCGGGCTTGGCCAGGCGCCACGGCCGGCTGTGCGGCCACAGATGCACCCAGGCGATCTTGTCGGTGGTGGCCAGTTGCAGCGGGATGTCACCGTTGCCGTCTTCCCGTTCGAGCAGACCCGCCGCGACGATCTTGCGCAGCGGCAGGTTGAAGGTGATGGTGAGCACGATGCCGATGCGCATGATCACGCGCTTGCTGGTGATCGTGTACATCGTGGTGCGCACCGTCATCCACGCCAGCACGAGCAGCGTGCCAAGCGCGAACAGCGCCAGTGGCGCCAGCCACACGATGGCGATCAGCGCCTTGCCAAGGCTGGCCGTGTCGGCATAGACCGACACCGCGCGCCAGGCGAACAGGATGGCGAAGTAGATCGCCACCTTGCGCACGTGGTAGGTGCGCAGGGCAATCGGCCAGAACTCGGGCATGCCCTGCCAGAGCAGCCGTTCGCCCTCGGGCAGGGGCGCCGGCAGTCCGGGCGCT
>JBIIZX010000479.1:0-2973 GCA_044346055.1 Burkholderiaceae bacterium
ACCTTCACGCGCAAGGCGGCGGCCGAGATGCACGAGCGGGTGCTGGGCGCGCTGCTGGCAGCGCGCGCCAACGCACCGCTGCCGGTCAACGCCAAGCCGGCGGACGCGGCGCGCCGCGCCCTGGCGCAGGCGGTACTGGCGCGCGATGCCGCTGCCGGCTGGGGCCTGCTCGACAGTCCAGCGCGTCTGCGCATCGGCACGCTCGACTCGTTCTGCGCGGACCTCGTGCGGCGCATGCCGCTGGCCTCGCGCATGGGCGGCGTGCCGCAGGTGCTGGATGACGCCACCGAGCTGTACGCCGAGGCGGCGCAGGCCACGCTGGCGTTGCTCGACCATGGCGACGCGGCGCAGGCCGCAGCGGTCGAGCGGCTGCTCGATCACCTCGATAACGATGGCGCGCAGGCGGTGCGGTTGCTGGCTGCAATGCTCGCGCGGCGCGATCAGTGGATCCGGCTGGCCGCAGCACCGCAGCCGCGCGCAGTGCTTGAAGCGTCGCTGGCGCAGGTACGCGCCGATCTGCTGGCCCAGCTGCGCCGCGCGATCGAGCCGGTGGCCGACGATCTGGTGCGCACCGCGGCGTGGGCGGCAGCCAATCTGCCGGCAGGGTCGGCGGCGGCCTTGGGGGCGTGCCGCAACCTCGTGCGCCTGCCCGAGGGCGACGATGCGCAGGCCGAAGCACTGTGGCTCGGCTGCATCGATCTCCTGCTGACGGGTGGTGACAAGAGCGGCAAGGCCGACTGGCGCCGCCGCTGGACCGCCAATGAAGGCTTTCCACCGCAGGGCAGTAGCAAGGACGCAGCGCTTAAGGCGCGGTTGGCTGCTGCGAAGGCGGCGGTCGAGGATCTGGCGCAACGCTGCGGCGCCATCGATGGCCTGCTCGATCATTGCCTGGCGCTGCGGCAGCTGCCGCCAGCGCGCTATGACGATGCGCAGTGGCACACGTTGGCGGCCGTGCTGGAAGTGCTGAAACTTGCCTTCCTGCAACTGCAGCTCATGTTTCGCGCGCGCGGCACGGCCGATTTCCAGGCGGTGGCGCATGCGGCGCTCACCGCGCTGACCGATGCCGAGCACGACGGGCCGTCGGACCTGATGCTCGCGCTCGATGCGCGCATCCGCCACCTGATGATCGACGAGTTCCAGGACACCTCGGTCACGCAGGTGGAATTGCTCGAGCGACTGACGCAGGGATGGAGCGAAGGCGACGGCCGCACGCTCTTTCTGGTGGGCGATCCGATGCAATCGATCTACCGCTTTCGCCAGGCTGATGTGGGTCTGTTCCTGCGCGCGCGCCTGCAGGGCGTTGGCGAACTGCCGCTGCAGTCGCTGCGCCTGGCAACCAACTTTCGATCCGTTGCAAGCGTGGTGGACTGGATCAACGCCAGCTTTGCCCAGGTACTGCCAAGCCAGGATGACGTGGCCAGCGGCGCGGTGTCCTATGCGCCGGCGAGCCAGTGGCATGACGATGCCGCTGGTGCCGGTGTGCAGGTGCACGCGCTGATCGGCGAGCCCGAGGCGACGCGCCGCCAGGAGGCCGAGCGCGTGGTGGCCGTGGTGCAGGCCGCGCGGGCGGCGCAGCCCAAGGCGAGCATCGCCGTGCTGGTGCGCGCGCGCGCGCACCTCGCGCAGATCGTGCCGGCGCTGGCTGCGGCCGGCATCGCGGTGCATGCGGTCGACATCGACCCCTTGGCGCATCGGCCGGCGGTGGTCGATGCGCTGGCGCTCACGCGCGCGCTGGTGCATCCGGCCGATCGCATTGCCTGGCTAGCGCTGTTGCGTGCACCGTGGTGTGGGCTGGAGCTGGCGGACTTGCTTCAGCTGGTCGAAGGCGCGGCGCGCGAGCCGGTGTGGTCCCTGCTGTGCGATGACCTGCGTCTGATGGAACTGAGTGAGGCCGGCCGCGGCCGGGCCCTGGCAGCGCGCGAGGCCTTGCGCCCGGCGCTCGAAGGCGCGCGCCGCGCCAGCCTGCGCATGCAGGTGGAAGCTGCCTGGCTGCGGCTGGGCGGCCCGGACACGCTGCAGGCGCCGCGCGATGCGGACGATGTCGCTGCGTTCTTCGACCTGCTCGACCGCGTGGCTGTGGCGGGCGACGTGCCGCGCCTGGCCCAGCTGAAGGCGGCGCTGGAAAAGCTGTATGCGCAGGCGGCGGGTGCGCGGTCTGCCACTGACCCCGCAACAGCAGCTGCCACGGACACGAGTGTGGATGCCGTGCAGGTCATGACCATCCACAAGGCCAAGGGCCTGGAATTCGATGTTGTCATCGCGCCGGCGCTGGAACGCGTGAGCCAGCGCGACACGCCGCAACTGCTGGCGTGGACAGAACGCGCGCGAGCCAAGGGCGCCGGCACCGACCTGCTGCTGGGGGCAATGGCGGCGCGTGGCAGCCCGGCCGATCGCGTGCACGCCTATATCGGCCGCTTGCAGGCGCAGCGCGCACACCATGAGTCGCAACGCCTGCTCTATGTCGCTGCAACCCGCGCGCGGCAGCAGTTGCACCTGGTCGGCGCGGTGCGATTGCAGGACGACGCGCAGGCGCCGCGCTCGCCGGCGGGCGGCACGCTGTTGGCGCTGCTGTGGCCAGCGGTGCACTTCAGCTTTGATGCTGCCGCGCTTGACGCGCCGCGCGTCCCTGCGGGCGAGAGCGGGCGCGCCACGGTTGTGCTCGATCCAATGCACTGGCGGCTGCCGTGGCCGCGCCCGCTGCCCGTGGTGCCGGCAGCGGTGGCGTGGGAAGCCGCGGCGGCGCCCCGCAGTGGCGACGTGCAGATCGAGTTCTCCTGGGCGGGCGAAACGGTGCGGCATATCGGCACTGCCGTGCATCGCTTGCTGCAAAGGATTGCTGGTGACGCGCCAGCGTGGCCCGCGGCCCGCATTGCAGCGGCACGGCCGGGTGTGGTGCGCAGCCTGCTGTCACTGGGCGTGCCGCCTGCCGGTGCCGAGGCCGCCGCCGCGCGCGTGCTGGAGGCCGTCGTGCGC
>JBIIZX010000481.1:0-2968 GCA_044346055.1 Burkholderiaceae bacterium
GTACCAGCCGGCGCCTTGTCAGGCCCGTCCTTGAATTTCAGCACCATCGCGCCGTCTGGCTTGACCACGCGCAGCCGCGTCAGCGCATTGATCACGCAGCGCGCGCGCTCGGCACCTTGCAACTCGTCACGCCACAGCGCCGGCTCGTTGCCGTACATGGTTGTCAGAAAGTGCTGCCAGTTTGCACCGCGCAGCCCTGCCTCAACCTCGCCGGCAAGCGCCAGCGTTTGCGCCACGCTCCACTGCGGAAGCACGCCGGCGTGCACGAACAGCGCACCGTCCTGCGCATGTGCCAACGGCTGATTGCGCAGCCAATCGATCAGCGCGTCGCGATCCGGTGCGTCAAGGATTTCCTGCAGCGTGTCGCCGTCATGCAAGGGCCGCACGCCAGCGGCGACCGCCAGCAGATGCAGGTCGTGATTGCCGAGCAAGGCTACGGCGCGCGCGCCGAGCGAGCGGACAAAGCGCAGTGTGTCCAGTGACTGCGGGCCGCGATTGACGAGATCACCGACAAAAATCAGCGGCTCGTCCGCGGGGAGTTGCGTGAGCAGCGCGCGCAGCGGGTCGAGGCAGCCCTGCAGGTCGCCAATGGCCCACATGGTCAGCTCGGTCGGTATGCCGGCGGAAGCTGCGTGATCCACTGGTCGGCAATCGCACCGTACTGGTAGCTCAGGCCGAGGCGAATCGGAAGGGGAAAACCATCGCTGGCGCGCATCCAGATTTCGATCAGCGGATCGGATGACGTTCGTTGCACGCTCGATAGGCGCACGGTCGGAACATCGGTCGCGCCCACGCGCAGCGATTCATTGCGCGGCCGAAAGGTCGCGATGCGAACCGCTCGACCATCGGTGTAGGCGACCGACAGCGGTGCACTGGGCGGTGTGCGACCCAGAAAGAGGTAGGGCAAGGCGGCGATGTCGACGTTCGAGTACTGCAGCCGCGCGCCTCCGGTAACAGCCCCGGCACGGCGAAACTCGTATTGACCCTTGGAAATATCGGCCACATAGACCAGTGGGTCGCGGTTGCCCCGCTTGTCGGTGTAGCGGGTGGTGACCAGGTTGCCTTGGCGAATCTGGCCTTCCCTGCTCCGTACGATCTGCAGCGTGTCTTCAGACAGCACCAGCTTGACGATGCGGTGGCCGGTCACAGTGGAGGTCAAGCGAAAGGCGCCGGCTCGCAAAGAGCCTGAGTCTGAGATGGTGCCAATCTCGACTGCGCCCAGCAGGCTCGCAGCCTTGATGGCGGCAAGGTCCGTGGTGCTGCTGCCAGACGCCTTTGCAGCGTCAACCTCGACCTTGACCGTGTACTCGGCACTGAACGGCGAGGCAAGCGCAAAACCGGACGATGCCGTGAGGAGCATCACCAACATTCGCTTCATGCCGGGCCTCCGCTGCGCCGACCGCGCCGTCGCGCCCATCGCATGAATCTAGCCGGGTACAAAAACACGGCGAGGTACAGCAGGCCGACTGCGATGAACGCGACAAACAGTGTTGACTCGCTCAGCCCGAGTTGCCATCCACCGACACCAATGAGCCCAAGCGCAACATTGGCCGCCACGATGACCAAAATGGCCTGCGCTGGCGTCTGCCCGCGGCGCAGCAGCAGGTGATGCAAATGGGCCCGATCTGGTGCCGCCGGATCGCGCCGTCGCAGCACGCGCCGCACAGTCACGGTGAACACATCAAAGAGCACAACGCCAACCACCCACAGCATCACAACCGGCGGCACCGTGCCGCTTTGCCGCTGTGAGAACTCGATCGTCAGCCACGCCACGACAAAGCCAAGCACCAGCGAGCCGGTGTCGCCCATGAACGTCCGGCGCCGACCGCGAAATGGATGCGGTGCATTGAACAGCAGGAAACCGAGCACGGCACCCATCAGAACGACAATCAGCTTCAGCGCATTCGGATCCGGCGCCTGCCATGCAAAGAACGCGAAAAACCCGAGGATGCCGAAGACGAGGCCACCGGCCAGCCCGTCCAGCCCGTCGAACATGTTGATGCCGTTGATCACCGCGACCGTGGCGAACACTGTCAGCGGAATCGCCCAGTTCGCCAGGTCAATGGGTCCGCGCCCAACGATGTCGCCCAGCGAAGTCAGGAAGTGGTTGCCCCAGGAGCACATGAGCACCGCTGCTACAACTTGTACGCCCAGCTTGGTACGGGCGGAGACTTCGCCCAGATCATCGAGCACGCCAACAGCGGCCAGCAGCAGCACGGCAACAAACAGCACACGGTAGCTGCCCAGCGCGTGGGCGGACAGTGCAAGCGTCACAACCGTTCCGATCGTGAGCGCCAGTCCGCCGGTCAGGGGCACTGTGTCGCCATGCCGCTTGCGCCCGCCGGGATGATCGACCAGACCAATGCGCAGGGCGGGCCGGCGCAGCCAGACGATCAGCAGCGCGGTGATGAAGCAGGCGATGAGCGCCTGCGTGAAGAAAGTCACGGGAAGCCGTTGGCAAACAACTCGCCCGGATTATGCCGCCTCGCTCGCGCACTCGCCCCGCCGCTGCGGCGCGGCGTTGTGTTCAACTCAATCTGGTGCCTCGAAAAGGGCGCGCACATCGTCGGCGCTCAAGGCCTTGGTGACCGCCGCGTCGTCGTCGAGGATGCCGCGCGCCAGGTCTGCCTTGCGTGCCTGCAGCGCGCGGATGCGCTCCTCGACCGTGCCCGCCGCGATCAATCGGTGCACGAATACCGGCTTGTCCTGGCCGATACGGTGCGCGCGGTCGGTCGCTTGATTCTCGACCGCGGGGTTCCACCACGGGTCGTAGTGGATCACGGTGTCGGCGGCAGTGAGGTTCAAGCCGGTGCCGCCCGCTTTCAGGCTGATGAGAAAGACAGGCACCTCGCCGCGCTGAAAGCGCTCGATCGGCGTCTTGCGGTCCTTGGTGTCTCCGGTGAGCTGCACGTAGTCGATCTTCAGTTCGGCGAGCTTCTGTTCGATCAGCGCCAGCATCGAGGTGAAC
>JBIIZX010000480.1:0-2968 GCA_044346055.1 Burkholderiaceae bacterium
GGTCAGTGAACCCGGGGACACCGGCTCGCAGTGGCGGCTGCACTACGCGATCGGGGTGCCAGCGCTGAACTGCGACGAAGTCATCCTCACCAGCCCGCGTGAGGGTGAGACCCTGAAGCGCTTTGCAGTGACCAAGGGCGACATCCTGATCGGCGATCGCGGCTGCGCGCACCCGGCTGGCATCGCCCATGTGGTGGCGCGTGGCGGCGACGTGATCATCCGTACCAATCTTGTGACGCTGCCGCTGTGTGACGCCCGCGGCGCGCGGCTCCACCCGCTGCGGCCCACAACGCGCGCCAGCGGGTGCTGCGCGAGAGCCAGCGCGGCGGCCATCAGGTGCGCGTCGAGGCGCTGGAGGCGGCCGACTACGTGTTCGTGTTAACCACCCTGACCGACGAGATCGCCTCGCAGGCCGTGATGGAACTGTACCGAGGGCGCTGGCAGATCGAGCTGGCCTTCAAACGGTTGAAGTCGTTGGTGTAACTGGGGCATCTGAATAAGCACGATCCGCTGGCGGCCTGCGGCTGGTTGCGGGGCAAGCTGCTGGCGGCCTTCCTGCCGGACGCCTTGCTCGAAACCGCCGAGCGAATTTTCCCCTGGGGCTTCCGTTGCAGCGGCGACCCGGCGCAGCCGCTGCCGCTGGCGCGAGACCTCGTTCATGCTTGAACTGCTGTCGCTCGCGGTCTTGCCGCACCTGTCGCTGCGCGATGCGCTCGGGCATTGGGATTCAATCTGCCACCAACTGGCCGAGCCGCCACGACAACGGATCCGACAAAGCCTTCGTCTACAAGACATTTTGTGTTGGCGCTTATGGGCCTGCGCCGGGGCGACGAGCTCGGCGCCCCAGAGGCAGTGCACTGACTCCCGCGACTCAAGGGCAGGTGCTGGAGACCGCCGCTGCGCGACCCCGCGCGTCCACGCACACGCGGCGGCTGACGTCGCCAAAGGTCAGCAGCACGTTGCCGTCGGCGAAACTGGTGCCGTTCAATGCGCGCGGCTGGCCGAAGGCGTTGAAGCTGACGAACTGGCCGCCGTCGAGCGCGAAGTTGGCGCTGCTCTGCGTGCCCATGCCGGCGGGCAGCGCCTCGAACACCTGCAGGGCGGTATCACCGGCTTCGAAGCTGCCGTTGCTATTGGCGTCAATGAACACGCGCCAGCCAGTGCGCCAGTCGCCGTTGCTCATCGGTGCGACCACCACGCGGTCGCCCACCGCGAGCGACTGCGCGCGCGCCAGCGCAAAGGCGCGCTGCAGGTCGTTGGCCGCGGTGGTGGCGCGGTAGCGCTGGAGGGTGGGCGCAAAGCTGGGGATTGCCGCCGCCGCAAGGAACGCCGCGATCGACATCACGATCATCAGCTCGACTGCGGTGATGCCGCGCTGCGTGCCGTGATGATTTCTGCGCGCGGTGCTTTGCTGATTGTGATGCGAAGTGCAGTGCGAAGTGCAGTCGGACGGGCCGTGCGGTGAGGCCGCGCTCATTGCGTTGTGCATCAGCGCTCCCAGCAGGCGGCCGGTGTGCGCACGCCGTTGGTGTCGAGCGTCAGCGTGCCGCACTCGGCGTCGACGAAGCGCGAGCCCGCGGCCGGCGCCGCGCTGCCTGACGGTGTGGCGCTGATCACCACGCACGCGGCCTCGACGCTGCCCGCGCACGCTGCCGCTGCGAGTACGTAGTGCGACTGCGCCGGGTCTTCGCCCGAGAGCGTCGTAAAGCCGTTGGGGCTGGCCGGCGAGAAGGCGCGGTAGCGCTGGTTGGCGGCGTAGGACCGCTCCTGGGCCTGCAAGGCCAGTTGCAGCGCGCTGCGCCCCTCGGCGCGCTTGCCGCGCGTGACGTACGACGCGTAGCTCGGCATCGCGACGGCGACCAGGATGCCGAGGATCGCGACTGCGACGATCACCTCGATCAGCGTGAAGCCGCGCGCTTGCGGTGGTGCACGCAGCGGCGCGTGCAACAGTGCCGGCGGCCTCATCGGCGCAGCTCCTTCCAGTTGAGGATCTGGCGCCAGGTCCACGCGCCCGTGGGCACGGCGACGTCCTGCTGGCGCCGCACCTCCTGGCCGGTGGTGCCCAGGTTGACGAGCGCGGAGCTCACGCTGTCGGCGCGAAAGCCCGTCGGATCGGTGACGCCGGTGCCCAGCAGCGTGCGCAGCAAGAGCGGCGTGGCGAGATAACCCGCGCCCGAGGCTGCCACCCTGCCGGTGCCCTGCAGCGCGTTGAGCGTGTAGCTGCGCGACTGGCCGTTGGCGCAGGGATCGGCGCCCAGGATCACCGAGTTGAACACCACCCGCCCGAACGACAGCAGGGCCGGGTTGATGACGCGCTCGCCATCACTCGCGCCCGATGGCAGGTCGAGCAACCACCCGCGCCGGTCGGTGCTGCTGTTGCCATAGTTGAACGGATCGCCCGTGACATTGACCACGGTCGAGCCGATCGGCACCTGCGCGCTGCGTGCTGCCAGTTGCGCGCGCGCCGTGATCGGATTGGCCAGATCGTCCCACACGCCATAGAACGTCTGCGCGTCGAAGGCGGTGACGCCATTGCCCACCGCGCGCCAGGTTGTCGGTCTTGGCCAGCAGCCGGCCGCTGCCGAAGTAGACGAGGTAGCCCCTGCCGGGGCCGAAGGCGACCACCGGTGCCGCGGTGATCGGCTGGCGGTTGCCGTTGGCATCCCGCGCCACCACCACCGGCGTGTTGCTGAGCTCCCCCATCATGATGTGCAGAGCGCCGACCGTCCAACTTTCTCCGAGACTTAACGGAGCGAGGGTCTTCGACTCGCTCCCAGCTGCACGACGGGCTTGGTGTAGCCGTCGCTCAGGCAACGCACCTAAAAATCTTCCCTGCAATCTTTGCCATCCCATCACCTGACCTATTGAGCGTTCCTTAAATCATGACAACCAAAAGCGTTCTCGTGCGTTACACCGATATTTGGCAAAGATCGGGGGCATCGCATGGGGACGAAGCGATTGGACGAGG
>JBIIZX010000482.1:0-2960 GCA_044346055.1 Burkholderiaceae bacterium
TCTTGCGCGACAACGGCAGCATCAACCCGGTGCAGTAGCCCTTCAGCCCGGCGCGTCGGTCCGCATGCCCGAGACCCGCGGCCAAGTGCTCCATGTATCGCTCAAACCGCTCGCTCGCACCCATCGCTCCTCACAAACAGGACAAAGACGAGCGTATAGTGCTCTGAATTTAATGACACAGTAAGATTAGTGATGCCGGTGGTGACGCTCGAGGGACTGAGCGGCCGCGTGCGCCGTCAACGCGTGGCGCAGCTGGCGCGTGGCCAGCGCGGCGTGGCTGCCACGGTCAATGCGGCCTACGCCAACGTCGAGCTGATCCTGGTGATGGGCCTGGTGGCGCTTGTGCTGCTGATGGCGCCGCTGGAGACAGGCGAGACGCTGTGGGAACTGGTGATCGAGCAGGACAGAGTCGGCACCGCGCTTGCATTGGCGGGCTGCAGTGCGCTGATTGTGCTCATTGTCGAGCCGTTTCACGTGGCCAGTGGCTTTGCGATGTATCTGAACCGCCGGGTCGAGCTCGAGGCCTGGGATATCGAGCAGGAGTTGCGCCGTGCGTTCGTACTGCCGCGCTGATGCGCCGCCTTCGCGGGCTGCCTCTGTGCTGGTGCGCGGCGGGCTGCTGCTGGGTGCGGCGGTGCTGCTGGCCGGCGCGCCGCTAGCCGCCGCGGCGGCGTCACAGGTCGCTCCGGCGGCGGCGCTGCACGCTGCCGCAGTCGGTTCGGCGACAGAAGCACCGACAGACGCGGCGAAAAGTGGGGCGAAAGATGTGACGAAAGACGCGGCGAAAGATGCGTCAGCCGACACCGCAGTCGAGCCTGCCGTCGATAACGCAGGTGCCGCGGCCGCCCGTACGGCGCCGCCTTCAGCAGCCGCGATCGACGCCGCCCTGAAAGCGCTGCGCGCCGATCCGAATCTGGCGGCAGACCGCATCGAACGCAAGCTCGCGTTCAAGCGGGGCGATGCGCGCAAGCCGCGCGATCTGTCGAGCATCGAGCGCTGGCTGGGCGAGTTCTTCCGCTGGCTGGGCGAAGCGGGCCGCCTCGTGATGTGGGTGCTGGGCGCGATCGGCATCGGCCTGTTGCTGTGGTTCATCGCACGCGCGCTCGCACAGCGCGGCAGCGCCGGCGCCGCACGCCTCGACCTGCCGAGCCACGTGGGCCAGCTCGACATCCGCCCCGACAGCCTGCCCGACGATGTCGGCGCCGCCGTTTGGGACCTGTGGCTGCGCGGCGAGTTGCGCGCCGCGCTGTCGCTGCTGTACCGCGGCGCGCTGTCGCGGCTGGTGCATGACTTCGCGGTGCCGATCAAGGCCGCCAGCACCGAGGGCGAGTGCGTTGCGCTGGCGCAGCAGCACGCGCCACGCCCGGCGGCCGCGCTGTTTGCCGACCTCGTTGGCGTGTGGCAGCCGGCCGTGTACGGTGCACGGATGCCAGCGGCCCGCACGGTGCAGCGGCTGTGCAGCGAGGTTTCGGCAGTGCTGGCGGCGCCGGCGGCGGCCGCGTCGGCGCGCATGCCCGCGAGACAGGGCGCACCATGATCAGCGGACGAAACGCGGCGCTTGCGGTGCTGGCAATCGCCGCAGTAGCGCTGGCTGCCTACTGGCTGGTGCACAACACCGAGTGGGTCGACTCGTCGACGCCGGCACCGCTGAAGGGCGAGGCCGCGCGCAACCCGCTGTATGCGGTGAGCAAGCTGGCAAGCGCGCTGGGTGCGCGGGTGACGCAGCCGCAGTCGTTTGCGCGCGTGCCGCCCGAAGGCGCAGTGCTGGTCCTGATTTCGGACTACTGGGACCTGTTTCCCGAGCGGCGCGCGGAACTGCGCGCCTGGGTCGAGCGCGGCGGCCGGCTGGTCGTCGGTGCCAACAGGATCGGCGACGACGACGATCTGGCGCAGTGGCTCGGCGTAACGACGCGCTTTCACGCTGACGCGCAGCGCGCCGATGACAAGGCGCGCAAGGACAACCCGCGCAAGGACAACCCGAAGAAAGCCGAGTCCGACGAAGACACCACCAAGGACGACAGCGGCAGCGGGCGCAGCTCGCCTGCCGGTGCGTCCCCGCAGCAACGTGCGCGCTGCGATCCGCTGCGCGAATCGGGCCGGCCTGCGCTGCCCGGGCACACCGTGTATCGGGTGTGCGGCTTCAACCGCTACCGCACGCTGGTTCTCACCGGCGATGCGGTGTGGCAGCTCGACGGCCGCCTCGGCCCGCAGGTGACGCGCCTGCCGGCCGCCCGGGGCAGCGTGACACTGCTGCAGAGCGACCTCATCCTGCGCCAGCGTGAGCCGTTGCAGGCCGATCATGCGCGCCTGTTCGTCGCAGCCACCGGACTGCATGCTGACGATGAGCTCTGGCTGGTGGCGTTCGAATCCGCCGACTCCGTGTTCGTGCTCGCCTGGCGGCATGGCGCGCCGGTGCTGCTGCTGCTGGCGCTGGCGATCGTGCTGGCGCTGTGGCGCGGGTTGCGTCGCTTCGGGCCAACCGCGGCGGCAAGCGCAGCCGGCCGCCGCTCCCTGGCCGAGCAAATCCGTGGCACCGGCGACTTCCTGCTGCGGCACAAGCGCGGCCCGGTGCTGCGCGCGGCGCTGGTTCGTGCGCTGGAGGCAGCAGCGGCCAGCCGCATCGCCGGTTGGGCGCAAATGCCGCCGGGCGCGCGCGTCGCCGCCATTGCACGGCTGGCGGACATGCCCGTCGCGCCGCTGCAGCGCGCGATGGCGGTCGGTGCCGATGTGCCGCGCCACGAACTCGAGCAGGCGCTCGCGCTGATGGAGACTGCGCGCCGCGCAATCCTGCGTTGGCGCGTGCCGAAGGCGGCAGCCCCAGCCGCCGCGCCGGCTCAAACGTAACTGTCGAACACCCACCATCACCGGAGACGCGGAATGCCGCTCACCCAGGAACAAGTCGCCAAGGCGGCCGATGCAATGGCCGCCCTGCGTAGCGAGATCGGCCACGCGCTGGTCGG
>JBIIZX010000484.1:0-2955 GCA_044346055.1 Burkholderiaceae bacterium
CACCGTCGAGTAAGCCATCACCACGCCCCATTTGCCCAGCACCAGCGCGCTCACTGGCACCGGGTTCATCAGCAGCGGCTCGAGCGAGCCGCGCTCGCGCTCGCCGGCGCTGACATCAATGGCCACCGACAAGGCGCCAAAGACCGCGACGATCAGCGCAGCCCAGGGCACGATGAACAGCAGCTGCGCGCCGCGCGTCTGCGACGGCGCCAGGTTCTGCTCCTGCAGCTCGATCGGCATCAGCAGTTGCGGGCTCACGCCGCGCGCAATCAGGCGCTGCATGCCGGCCTCGCGGTTGAATGTGCGCAACAGGTTGGTGGCGACGCGCACCATCGGCTGGGCGCGCTCGTGGCTGTCGTCGAACACCAAATCCACCGTGACCGGCTCGCCGGTGTCCAGTTGCGTCTCGAAGTCCGTGGGCGGCACCAGCACCGCGTTCTGCAGTTTGCCCGAGCGCAACTGGGACTCGTAGTCGGCCGGCGCCGTCTTCACCGTGGCGCCGGCGCGCTCGAGAAAGTTGACCAGCGTCGGTGCACGCTGCGGCTCGTGCACATACACCTCGCGCGCGGCGGCGCGCTCCTCCAGCCCGGCGATGAAGTTCGACATCACCGTGAACAGGATCGGGCCTGACAACATCGAAATGGCAAGCGCCACCATCCAGCTGCGCTTGTCGCGCACCGCGTCCTTCAGTTCCTTGAGAAAAACGGTCAGGGCGGGGCTCATTGTTCGGATTCAGGATTCTGGATTCAGGATTCGGCGTTGTGCGCCGGCTGGGCCGCTCTCATTGACGTGCTTGATCATGTCTTCACAGCAGGCGCGTGCCGCCGACCGTCACAGGGGCCCCTGAATCCGGAATCCCGAGTCCCGAATCCCGACTCAGCGCCAGCGCGACAAAGGCGTCTTCGAGCGACTCGGTACCGGCCTGGGCGCGCAGGGCGGCTGCGGTGCCGTGGGCGATCGAGCGGCCGCGCGCCACGATCACGATCTCGTCGCAGATCGCTTCCACCTCTTGCATGATGTGGGTGGAGAACACGATGCACTTGCCCTGGCTGCGCAGCGTCAGCAACAGCCGGCGCAGGGCGCGCGTGGACATCACGTCGAGCCCGTTGGTGGGCTCGTCCAGCACCAGGTGGGTCGGATCGTGGATCAGCGCGCGGGCCAGCGCCACTTTCATGCGCTCGCCGGTGGAAAAGCCCTGGGTCGGGCGATCGAGCAGCTCGTTCATGTCGAGCAGATCGGCCAGTTGCTGCAGCCGCTGCGCAAACGCAGCGGGCAGCACGCGGTGCAGATCGGCAAAGTAACCCACGTTCTCGCGCGCGGTGAGCCGGCCATACAGCCCGCGCGCATCCGACAGCACGCCGAGCTTGGCGCGCACTGCCGCCGGGTCCTGGCGCACGTCCACGCCGCCCACGCGCGCGCTGCCGCCGTCGGCCAGCATCAGCGTGGTGATGATGCGCAAGCTCGTCGTTTTGCCCGCGCCATTGGGGCCGAGCAGGGCGGTGATGCGGCCATCGGCGGCGGTGAAGCTCACGTCTTCCACCGCGACCACCGGCTTCGATTTCTTGTCCTTGGCGGCAAAGGCCTTGGACAGGTGCTGGACTTCGATCATGGTTTGTTCAGCTCGATCGTCAACGCACAGACGCGCCCGGCGGGCGGTAGGCAAACGGCGGCGGGATCTTCTGCAGGCACTCGCCGTCGATCGGCTTGCCCTTGTCGTCGACAAAGGCGGCAGCGCGCACAAAGCGGCTGATGAGCTCGGGCGTGCAGCCGTTGAGCGTCACACCGTGGCCGAGGTTGGGTGCAATCAGGTGGCGCGCGTTGGGCAGGCTGCCGGCAATGAGTTCGCCGTGGCGCGGTGGGGTGACGGGATCGGCGCCGCCCGAGAGGATGAGCACGGGCACCTTGGCCGTCGGCGGGTCGTAAAACGCCGCTGGCACCGGGCGCGTTGCAATGTGGCGGCAGGCGGTCTCGTAGATTTCAAAGAAGCCCGTGCCAAAGCGCGTCTTGCGGTTCTCGGCGAGCAGCTGCGGCGTCACGCGCGGCATGTCCTCCGCGCACACCACCGCAAAGTGCATCACCTCGGCCAGGTTGCTTTCAATGCTGCTGCTCAGTGCGGCGTACAGCGCCAGCAAGGCCGCATAGTCGCCCTGGCCGGCGCGCGACAGTGCATGCGGCAGCATGGCCGCCAGCTGCGGCACATAAAGTGGCGCGCGCAGCATGCCAGCCAGCACCGTGCGGTCGATCGTCACGCTTTCTGCCACGCCGGTGATCGGGTGCACGAGGTTCACGCGCAGGCCCTTGCTGGCGGCGGCGAGCACGGCGTCGATGTCGGCGCCTAACGTCGGAAAGCGTTGCCGGCAGCGCGGCTCGCGCTCGCAGTTGGCGACCATCGTCTTGAGCGCGGCGTCGCTGTCGATGGCAAAGCTGGCCGGCAGGGCCATGGTGGCGGGTGCCACGCCATCGATCACCACGCTGCGCACATGCTGCGGAAACTGGCGCAGGTACTCCAGTGCGGCGCGGGTGCCGTAGGAGCCGCCCCACAGGTTGATCTGCTCGGCGCCGAGCGCGGCGCGCACCGCGTCGATGTCGCGCATCGCGATCCAGGTGGCGTACTGCGCGGTGTCTGCATCCAGCGTCTTCAGGCAGGCCTGCAACTCGCCCACGGCGCGCACCGGGTCGATCGACTCCGACACGGAGAGCACGCGGCGCGGCCGGTCGCACTGCAGGGCGTTGGAGCGGCCGGTGCCGCGCTGATCGACGAACACGAGGTCACGCCGCGCGTTCAGTTGCGCCAGCGCCGGCTGCAACTGGCCAGCCACCTGCATCGCGGCCTGGCCCGGCCCGCCGGCAAAGACGAACAGCGGATCTGCCGCCTTGTTCTTGGCAACGGCCGGCACTACTGCAAAGTGCACCGTGATCTGCCGGCCCTGTGGTGCGTCCGGGTTCTCCGGCATC
>JBIIZX010000483.1:0-2955 GCA_044346055.1 Burkholderiaceae bacterium
CCTGCGTTGGCGCGTGCCGAAGGCGGCAGCCCCAGCCGCCGCGCCGGCTCAAACGTAACTGTCGAACACCCACCATCACCGGAGACGCGGAATGCCGCTCACCCAGGAACAAGTCGCCAAGGCGGCGGATGCAATGGCCGCCCTGCGTCGCGAGATCGGCCACGCGCTGGTCGGGCAGACCGACGTGGTCGACCAGACGCTGCTCGCGCTGGCCGCGAGCGGGCACGTGCTGATCGAGGGCGTGCCCGGGCTGGGCAAGACGCTGCTGGTACGCGCACTGGCCAAGGCGCTGTCGCTGTCGTATGCACGCGTGCAGTTCACGCCCGACCTGATGCCCTCGGACATCACCGGTCATGCGATTCTCGATCCGTCCACGCGCGAGTTGCGGCTGCGCAAGGGGCCGGTGTTTACCCATCTGCTGCTGGCCGACGAGATCAACCGCGCACCGGCCAAGACCCAGGCCGCGCTGCTGGAGGTGATGCAGGAGTACCAGGTCACGCTTGAAGGCCAGACGCTGCCCCTGGCGCGGCCGTTCATGGTGCTGGCCACGCAGAACCCGATCGACACCGAGGGCACTTATCCGCTGCCCGAAGCGCAACTCGACCGCTTTCTGCTGAAAGTGCGGATCGGCTATCCGAAGGCCGATGAAGAGACCGCGATCGTCGCCCGCACCACCGAAGGCTCCAGTGGCGACCAGTTGCCGCTGGCCGGCGTCTCGCCACGGCTGGACGAGCGCGGCGTGCTCGCGTTGCAGGGCATTGCGGCCCACGTGCGGGCCGACGCCAAGGTCATCGACTATGCGGTGCGCATCACGCGCGCCACGCGCGACTGGCCCGGCCTGGCGCTGGGTGCAGGTTCGCGCGGCGCGATCGCACTGGTGCGCGTGGCGCGCGGCGCGGCGCTGCTGGCCGGGCGCGACTTCATCATCCCGGACGACATCAAGCGCCATGCGCCGGCGGTGCTGCGCCACCGTGTGCTGCTGGCGCCGGATGCGCAACTCGAAGGCCGTCAGGTCGACGATCTGTTGGGCGCCATCGTTGCGCAGGTGGAGGCGCCGCGGCTGTGAGGCAGACATCGGTTCTGTCTCAGGCATCACGCAGGCGGCCGGCAATGATTGCGGACCACACCGCGGCCTGCCTGCCGCGGCGCTGCATGCTGTGGCCGTGGCCAGGGCCAACAGCATGACACTGCGCACGCTCGTCAACGTGCTGCCATCGCGAGCGCTTGTCTATGGCCCGCTGATCGCGGCGCTGCTGACACTGGCCGCGCTGCTGGTTGGTGTGCCGCTGGCGGTTGCAGTGGGCGTCACTGCCGCAGCCATCGCTTCACTGCTGCTGGCCTGCGCGCTGGATGCCTGGCGCTCGGCGGTGCAATGGGCGAAGGCGCCGCTCGAGGTGCAGCGCCGGTTGCCGGCGGCGCTTGCCATCGGCGTGCCGACGTTGATCGAACTGCAACTGGCCAACGCCGGTCCGCAGGCCTGGCAGGTCGCGGTGTACGACGCGATCGACCCCACGCTGCTGGCCGACGGCCTGCCGCTTGCCGCGCGCGTGGCACCGGGGACCGTGCACACCTGCAGCTACCGCGTGGCACCCACGCAGCGTGGAGAGCTGCGCTTTGCGCCCGCGCATCTGCGGCTGCGCTCGCGTTGGGGCCTGCTGCAACTGCTGCGGCACGCGGGGCCGGTGCAGTCGATTCGCGCCTATCCCAACTTTGCAGCGGTTGCGCGCTATGCGTGGTTGGCCGGCACCCCGCGGCTGGCGGAAATCGGCATCAAGTCGTTCACGCGCCGCGGTGAGGGCACCGACTTTCGCGAGCTGGCCGACTACACGGCGGGCGACGCCATCCGGCACATCGACTGGAAGGCCACGCAGAAGTTCGGCAGGCCGATCGTGCGGCGCTTCCAGGACGAGCGCGACCAGCACGTGGTGTTCCTGCTCGATTGTGGCCGCCGCATGCGCGCGCACGAAAACGCCGACGTCGCCGCCAGCGCAATCGACGATCCGCAGGCCGGGGAGGCGGCGCGACTGTCGCACTTCGACCAGGCGCTGAATGCGCTGATGCTGCTGGCCTATGTGGCGCTCGCACAAGGCGACGCGGTGGGCGCGCTGACTTTCGGCCATACGCGCGCCGGCGACACGCGCCTGTTTGCGCCGCGCAAGGGCACCGGGTCGTTCAACGCATTGATGGCAGCGCTGTACGACCTGCAGCCGACGCCTGCGTACAACGACTACGCAGTGGCTGCGCGCGACGCGATGCTGCGGCTGCCCAAGCGCGCGCTGGTGGTGGTGCTGACCAATTTTCGCGACGAGGACGCCGCAGAACTCGCGCCGGCGCTGCGGCTGCTGCGCAGCCGCCACCTGCTGCTGCTGGCGAGCTTGCGCGAGCCGGTGCTGCGCGAGCTGATCGAGCAGCCCTTGGCCGGTCAGGCCGGCAGCGCCGCGGTCGAGGTGGCCACCGCGCACCTGATGCTGCAGGCGCGCACTACCGCCTTCCAGCAACTGGCCGGACGCGATGCGCTGCTGATCGATGTCGAACCGCAGGCGCTGCCGATCGCGCTGGTGAACCGGTATCACGCGGTCAAGCGGGCGGGGCTGCTGTAGGCCGAGTGCGCCACGGCGTGGTGCGCCGAAGTTCGCTCAACCCATGGCGACAGCCACCTTGGCCACGCCGCTTCCGACGGCCCGCGCGCCCGCGGCGGCCTGCGCTGCTGCATCAATTCGGCCTCGTTGCGGTTTGTCCACCACGACGACGTACAGGCCAAGGGCTTTCGCGTGATTGAAGCTGCAACGGCGCACCGCGCCGAGATCGAAGCGCGCAGTCACAAGCCGGATCTAGCCCGGATATTTCACCAGTATGAGGTCAGCGGCCACGTGCTTACGCGCGTTGTCAGAGGAGAACGAGGCCTGCAGACAACCGAGGATCGCCGATGCCAAAGTGTACGCAAGACAAGATCGA
>JBIIZX010000075.1:0-9879 GCA_044346055.1 Burkholderiaceae bacterium
AGCCGATGCCCGTTGGCATCGGCGAGCACTTGAGCGCAAGCTGGCCGCGGCGGCGCCGCGCAAACCCGCGTAGCCCCGACCGACCAAAGTGGCTCGGACGACAAACACGCTTGCGGCCCTCATTGCAGAGGGAGATCGACCATGCGCGGGGGCGACCTGGTGAGACATCCGGGCTAGGTGCGGTGGATCTTCAGCCGCGTGCCGTTGTCGTCGACTTCCTCCAGCACGACATCGAACTGCCACAGCTCGTGCAGGTGCTGCAGCACCGTGGCCGCTGATTCGGCGTCGAGCAGGCGGCCGCGTTCCACGTGGTGCTGCAGCAGCAGCGCGCGGTCGCTGTCGGCGGCGTAGCGCACGACCGACAGTGGCGGCGTGTTCGCCTCCATGCGGTACTGCGCGGCCAGCCCCTGGCGCACGCGCCGGTAGCCCTCGTCGTTGTGAATGGCCTCGACCATGTACTTGCTGCGGTCACGCTCGTGATCCGCGAGCATGAACAGCCGCATGTCCCGCATCACCTTGGGTGACAGGTACTGCTCGATGAGGCTTTCGTCCTTGAAGTTTGTCATTGCGAAGTGGATGGCATCGACCCAACGCGTGCCAGCCAACTGCGGAAACCACTCACGATCCTCATCGGTGGGCCGCTCGCAGATGCGGCGGATGTCGCGGAAGATCGAAAACCCCAGTGCGTAGGGATTGATGCCGCTGTAGTACTTGGAGTCAAACGGCCGCTGCGTCACCACGTCGCTGTGGTTGGACAGCCACTCGAGCATGAAGCCGTCATCAACCTGGCCGTTGTCATACAGCTCGTGCAGCAGGGTGTAGTGCCAGAAGGTGGCCGCGCCTTCGTTGGCGACCTTGGTCAGGCGCTGCGGGTAGAAGTACTGCGACACCTTGCGCACGATGCGCACCAGCTCGCGCTGCCATGGCGCCAGCCGCGGTGCGTTCTTCTCGATGAAGTAGAGCAGGTTGTCCTGCGGCTCGAACATCGGCTTGTCGCTGCCGGTCTCTCGATTCAGCTGCTCGTACAGGTAGGCAACGTCCGCGTTGTAGTCGCGCTCGGCCTGGCGCAGCCTCTCGGTGAGCCGCTCCTGCTCGCGCCGCGCGGACAACTGCTTGGGCCGCTTGTGGCGGTCGATGCCATAGGGTGCCAGCGTGTGGCAGCAATCGAGCACCCGCTCGACCTCGCGCCAACCATGCCGGTCCTCGCACTCGTTGATGAAGTTGCGCGCGAAGGTGAGGTAATCCAGGATCGCGTCGGCCTGGGTGAACTGCTGAAAGAGGTAGTTGCTCTTGAAGAACGCGTTGTGGCCGTAGGCCGCATGCGCCATTACCAGCACCTGCAGCGGCAGGGTGTTGGTTTCCATCAGGTACACCAACGCCGGGTTGGTGTTGATGACGATCTCGTAGGCCAGGCCCGACACCCCCTTGCGATAGCCATGGTCCTGGCTCACCAGGTGCTTGCCGAAGCTCCAGTGCGGGTAGTGCACCGGCATGCCGACGGTGGAGCACAGATCGATCATCTGGTCGGCGGTGATGACCTCGTACTGGATCGGATAGATGTCGAGCGCGAGCCGGCGCGCGTGGGCGGCCAGCGCCACGTCAAAGCGCTCGATCATCGGCAGCGTCCACTCCAAGCCCGCGAAAATCGGTGCGCCGCCGCGCTTGGCCTGCACCTCGGGCCCATTGAAGTTGGGCTTGGCGAGCAGCCGCGGCCAGCGGCGCCGGTCGGCGCTGTCGAGCGATGGCGCTTCCTGCTGCCCGGGCGTCTCGGGGGCCTGGGTGGCGCCTGGCTTGGCTGCATCACTTCCGGCACTCGGGGCGACGCCGGCTGCGACCTGTCCCTTGATGCCGCTCACGCTGCCGCCTCGCGTCGTGCAAAGAGCTTGCGTAAAACCGGCCAGATTTCACGCCGGTCGCGCACCTGGTGCTTGGCAAAGGACGCGCCGTCGAGTGCCTCGTAGCTCTGCCAGAGATCGCTCGGCCGGTTGAACCAGCCGGTGGCGCTCGGGATGTCGATGTAGGCGAAGTAGCGCACCAGCGGCATCAGGCTGTGCTGCACGAAGCCGACACTTTGCTTGCCGTCGTCGAGCCCGCAGTCGCCGTCGGAGGCTTGCGCCAAGTACACGTTCCACTCGCCGCTGGCATAGCGCTTGGTGATGACCCGGTGTGCCAGTTCGAGCGCCGGCAGTACCAGCGTGCCGCCCGACTGCGGGTCGTGGAAGAACGTGTCCTCGTCGACCTCCTGCGCGGTCTCGGTGTGACGAATGAATACGATGTCGACCGCGCCGTACTTGCGCTCCAGGAACAGGTACAGCAGCGCAAAAAAGCGCTTGGCCAAGTCTTTCTTGCGTTCGTCCATCGAGCCTGAGACGTCCATCAGGCACAGCATTACAGCGCGGGTGGCCGGTGCCGGCTGCGAAACGCGCGCCCGATAGCGCCGGTCGATGTCCTCCAGAAACGGCAGCTTGTCGCGCCGCTGCTTCAGCCGCGCGATCTCCTGCTCCAGTTCTGCGCGCCCGGCCGGCTCGGCTCGTTCAACTTGTTCTTCCAGCTGCTCGATCTGCACGCCGAGCGCACCGCGCAGGGCAATGCGACGCGCGATCGACATCTTGATCGTTGCCACCGCCGACAGATTGCCTGGCGTGCCGTCCTTGGAGTAGCCAGCGCGGTGCTTTTTCTCCTGCACCACGTCGCCGAACTTGGTGCGCTCCAGGTTGGGCAGTTCCAGGTCGTCGAAGAACAGCGCGAGAAACTCGTCCTTTGAGAGCACGAAGGCAAAGCTGTCAGTGCCTTCGCCGCGGCCGGGCTCGTCGCCATCGGCGCCGCTCTGGCCTGCGCCGCCCGGCGGGCGCTTGATCGCATCGCCCGGCACATACTCGCGGTTGCCCGGCAGCACGAAGTCGCGGCTGCCGGTCTGCTGGTCGTGGTGCAGGTAGGGCTCGGCGAGCCCGCGGCCCGGGATGCTGACCTTGCCGCCTTTGCCAATGTCGGCGATCTTGCGTTCGCCGATCTGGTCGTCGACCGCGCGCTTGATCTCGTCTTTAAAGCGCCGGACAAAACGCTCGCGGTTGACCGTGCCCCTCCCCGGCGGATCGCCGCGGCGATCGACGACGCGCATGAAGCGTCCGGGGTTCAGTAGGTCGGCCATTGCTTGGCTGAGACGCGCGGCACTAGGACTGTGTTGACTTCTTGTAGTGCATGTACCAGTCGACCAGGCGACGGACCTGCTTCTCGGTGTAGCCGCGCACCACCATGCGGTTGACGAAGGACTTGTGGCGCGTTTCAAGCTCGTCCGAGCCCTTGGCCTCGAAGCTGATCACAGGCAGGATGTCCTCGGTCTTGCTGAACATCCGCTTTTCAATCACTACCCGCAGCTTTTCGTAGCTGGTCCAGTGCGGGTTCTTGCCGTGCGCGCGTGCCCGCAGGACAAAGTTCACGATCTCGTTGCGAAAGTCCTTGGGGTTGCTGATGCCGGCCGGCTTCTCGATCTTCTCCAACTCGCTATTGAGCGCGTCGCGCGAGTACTGCATGCCGGTGTCCGGATCGCGCCAATCTTCGTCGAGCAGCCACTTGTCGGCGTAGGTGACGTAGCGGTCGAACAGATTCTGGCCGTACTCGCCGTAGGCGTCCAAATAAGACATTTGCAGTTCCTTTTCCAGGAATTCTGCAAAGCGCGGGACGATCCATTCCTTGATGTGCGAACGCAGGCGCCGCTTGTATTCGTCGGGCAGGTCGTCCTTGGTCAGGCGCTCTTCGAGCACTACGAGCAGGTTGACCGGGTCCGCGGCAATTTCCGACGGGTCGCGGTTGAACGCGGCGGAGATCGTCTTGAACGCCCAACGCGTTGAAAGGCCGGAGAATCCCTCCGCCGGCCCGGCATCGTCGCGATACTCCTTGACACTCTTGCTGCGCGGATCAATGTCCTTCAGGTTCTCGCCGTTGTAGCTGCGCAGCTTGGAGTAGACGGAAGAGTTCTCCGGCACCACCAGGCGCGACAGCACGGTGAACTCGGCCAGCGTGCCGAGCGTCTTGGGCGCGCATGGCGCCTGTGACAGCGTGGAGCTTTTCAGCATCTTGTCGTAGATGCGGATCTCCTCGTCCACGCGCATGCAATACGGCACCTTGACCAGGTACACGCGGTCGATGAACGCCTCGTTGTCCTTGTTGTTGCGGAATTTGAGCCACTCCGCTTCATTGGAGTGCGCCATGATGAAGCCGTTGAACGGGAGCGCCGGCAAGGCTTCCGTGCCCTTGAAGTTCCCCTCTTGGGTGGCGGTCAGAATCGGGTTGAGCACCTTCAATGGCGCCTTGAACATCTCCACGAACTCGACGCAGCGCGCTGAGCCCAGGCACAGCGCGCCGGAGTAGGAGTAGGCGTCCGGATCGTCCTGCGAGTACTTCTCCAGCATGCGCAGGTCGATCTTGCCGACCAGGGTCGAGATGTCCTGCGTGTTCTCGTCACCCGGCTCGGTCTTGACGATGCCGACCTGATTGAGCACGTTGGGCATCACGCGCACCACCTTGAACTTGGTGATGTCGCCCTTGTATTCGTTCAGGCGCTTGAGTGCCCAGGGGCTGACGATGCCGCTAAGTGCGCGCCGCGGGATGCCGTACTTGTCCTCAAGGAGGTTGCCGTACTTCTCGCGGTTAAAAAGGCCGAGCGGCGTTTCGAGCAGCGGGGACACGCGCCCGGAGATCGAGTCCTTGAGCGCGTAGATCGGATACTTCTCGCACAGGTGCTTGATCTTCTCGGCCAGCGAGGACTTGCCGCCGCCCACAGGCCCCAGCAGATACAGCACCTGCTTGCGCTCTTCCAGGCCTTGCGCGGCATGAAGGAAGTACGCATACAGCTGCATTAGCGTCTCTTCCATGCCGTGGAAGTCGCTGAAAGTGTCCCAGCTCTGGATCACCCGGTTTTGAAAGATGCGCGATAACCGCGGGTCATCGGCGGTATTCAGCAGCTTGGGCTTGCCGATGGCCTCCAGCACGCACTCATGGGCGCTGGCGTAGGCCATGCGATCGCCCTTGCAGTAGTGCAGGAAGTCCTCGAGGCCCATTTCATCGTGCTGCGAACGCACGAAGGCATCGCGGTACTCCGAGAAGACATCCCGGTGTTCGTCCATCCGATCCTCCTGCGCGGCACCAGGCCGCTCGAACCAAGAACCGACAATCACTGCGGCTGTTGTCACACTAGGCGCTTGCCTGCCTCGCGTATGACAGAAAAAGCCCGGCAAAAGTGCCAAACATTCGACCGGCCTGTGCCGTTGGCGGCAGCGTTGGCAACTTCATCTGCCCGCGCCTCTTGCGCTTGCTTTGCACCGCCTGCTGCCAACGCATCGGCGCCAGACAGCACACCATGTGCATGTCGCATGCCAGGCAAGCCAGACGCAGCAGCAAAGCGTGCATCATCCGCGCGAAGTGCTGCGGCGCCACTGACTTGCCTACGTGATCCAGCGTCAGCAGAACGTCGCCGCGAGTGCCAGCGGTCGACAGCTCGCGGCTGCCTGCAGCGGACCCGTCAATATGATCTTGGTTCGATCCAGCCCATCCAGTAGCTGAACCAGATGAAGACAAGCAGAGCGATGGAGAGCCCGACCCGCACGGTCAATGCGTTGACCGTGCGATTGGTGGCACTCTTGTCGCGCATGAGAAAGACGAGCGCCGACCCCAGGGCGATCAGGATGCCAACAAAGGCGAGGGCAATGAAGGTTTTCATGGGTAGAGCAGAGCGATTATCCACCGCGGTTTCTCCTGCGGTGTCCCTCGCGGACGGCCGTGCGGTGGCATGGCCAGAGGCTGTTCGCGCCGGTTTGGTTGCAGTTGCTCGCGTTGCATTTGTTTGCGCTGCAACCGGCCGGCGCAGCCAGCCATGAAAGGCGGCGTGCGACTCGCTGCGGCGGTGGCGGCTGGCCTGGCGGGCATCTGGATCGCCTTCAGTCTCGGCAACTGGCAAACCCAGCGCGCCGAAGGCAAGCTGGCCGTTGAAGCGCGCTGGCAGGCCGCCGAGCAAGCTGCGCCGCGCGAACTGAGCGCCGGTAATCTGACGCAAGTACGGGCCGAATTGCCGCAAGCGGTGCGGCTGCGCGGGCAGTACCTGTACGAGAAAAGCGTGTGGCTGGACAATCGACCGCTCGATGGACGCGCCGGGCTCATCCTGCTGACACCTTTGGTGCTCGCCGACAGTGCATTGGAACGCGCCAGTGTGGTGCTCGTGATGCGGGGCTGGGCGCCGCGCGACATGCAAGAACGCACGCGCCTGCCGAAAGTTGCGGAACCTCGCGGTGAGATTGTCATCGAAGGGCTGGCGCTGGAGCATCCGCCGCGCGTGTACGAACTCAGCCAGGCGGCAGAACCGGCGGCCCTGCCGGCCCTTTGGCAGAATCTCGACTTTGCCGAGTACACCAGGGCCAGCGGACTGGCGGTCGAGCCGTGGGTGGTGCAGCAAAAGGGCGGGCTGGACGATGGCCTGCTGCGAGCATGGCCGCGCCCCGCCAGCGGTGTGGATCGGCACCGCGGTTACGCGGTGCAGTGGTACGCGCTGGCAGGGTTGTTTGCGGTGCTCACCTTGGTGCTCGGTGGTCGCGCGCTGTGGCGACGCTAAGCTGCGGCTGACCGCCTCCATGGGCTTCGATGCCCCTCCTTGCCGGTGCGCCTTCAGCATGCGCTGATGCCAGACCACGGCGCCGCCCCTGCTTTTTCGCAGTCACAACACGGCGCAACTGTGCGCCCTTGCCGGCGTTTCTTATGACTGAAGTGAACTCAACTATTGCGGCCACACCGGCCAGTTCCGCCCATCGCTCGCGCTGGCGACGCATGTTGCCGCTGTACGCGCTGGTCGCCGTATGCGCGGCGCCGGTGCTGGCCGGCTACTACTTTTACTTCGTCGCACCTCCCTCGGGCCGGACCAATTACGGCAAGCTGGTGCAGCCACAGCGGCCCGTTCCCATCCTGAACACCACGCTGCAAGATGGCACTGCCTTTGACCTGCGCAGCCTGCGCGGCAATTGGGTGATGCTGATGGCCGATGACGCTGCTTGCGACGAGGCGTGCCAGAAGAAGCTCTGGCAGATGCGGCAGATCCGCACGGCCACCGGCAAGGAGGCCGAGCGCATCGAGCGCGTGTTTCTCGTGCTTGACGACGAGCCGCTGCAGACCCTGCTGGTGCGCGAGTTTGACGGCACTCACTTTCTGCGTGCGCGCCGGGCAGAAGTGCAGAAGTTTCTCGCGCTGCCCGAAGGCGGGCAGCTGACCGATCACATCTGGCTGATCGATCCCATCAGCAACCAGATGATGCGCTGGCCCAAGGCGGCCGAGGAACGCAGCATCAAGAAAGACCTGGACCGGCTCCTCAAGTATTCGCGCATCGGCTAGGACCTGGCAGCAGTGAACGGATTCGCTTGATCACCGCGCAGCACCATGCAAGTTGAAGCACTCCTCTGGCTCGCGCTCAAGGCCATCGCCATCGCTGCGCTGCCGCTGGCCTATGTGTACTTCTCGCGCGACGGGCAGAAGCTGCGCAAGCTGGCGTGGGTCACGGCGTTCCTGACGCTCGATCTCATCATGTTCGGCGGATTCACGCGGCTGACCGACTCGGGCCTCGGATGTCCGGACTGGCCGGGTTGCTATGGGCACTCCAACCCGCTGGCGGCGGGCGAGCAGATCCGCGCCGCGCAGACTGCGCTGCCCAGCGGCCCGGTCACGATGACCAAGGCCTGGATCGAGATGCTGCATCGCTACTTTGCAATGGCGGTCGGCTTTCTGATCATCGTGCTCGTGGTCATGGCGTGGCTGCGCTTCGCACGCGAGCGCCTGCTGCAGCACCGGCGCGCTGCCGTGCTCGCCTCGGTGACCCTGGTCGCCGTGTGCCTGCAAGGCGCCTTTGGCGCCTGGACCGTGACGATGAAGCTGCAGCCGGCAATCGTCACCACACATTTGCTGGGTGGCATGTCGCTGCTTGCGCTGCTGGTGTGGTTGGCACTCAAGGAAGAGCCGCCGCGCGTGGTGGCCACGGGCGCCTATCGCTTGCGGCCGCTGGCGATCGGCGCGTTCATCGTGCTGGCCATGCAGATCGCGCTCGGCGGCTGGGTCAGCACCAATTACGCCGTCATGGCCTGCCCGGACTTTCCGCTGTGCCACGGCGAACTGGTGCCAGATATGGACCTGGCGCAGGGCTTCACCTTGTGGCGCAGCCTGGGCATGACGGTCGGCGGCGAGCCGATCGCCTTCCAGGCCCTGGTCGCCATCCACTGGGTCCATCGGCACTTTGCCTACGTGGCCTGCGCGGTGCTGGGGTGGCTGGCGTTGCGCGCCTGGAACGTGGAGGGACTGAGTTGGCAGGCGCGCGCCCTCGCACTGACCTTGCTGGTGCAGTTCCTCACGGGCTTGTCCAACGTGGTGTTGCAGTGGCCGCTAGCGCTGGCAGTGGCGCACAACGGCGGCGCCGCGGTTCTGGTGGCGCTGCTGGTCACCATGAATGTGCGACTGGCGCAAGCGGGAGAGGCGGTAAAGGCGCGCCGGCTGGTCGAAGAAGTATTTGAACCACCGAGGACATCGAGAAGGGCGAGTTCATCAGTGGGATAGCTGACGGGCGCCAGCGTCAGCAAACGGCGCTTCTTGGGAGGCAGACCGATGCTTGTTTTGCTGCTCATCTGGGCGCTCTTGCTGTCCCCGGTGGCGGATAGAGGCCGTTTTCGAGCGCGGTTCGCGCCGACGGCGGAGACCGGGGCCGCGCGGTAACATCACGGGCTTGATTGCGGCTGCCCGTGTCTCGCGGAATCTCTAGTAGGGTCGGCCGTCGCCTTGCACTCCCGACCACGGTCGTCTTTTCGCTTTTCTCGCCTTCGCAATCCTCTGACGCAAACGTCTGACGTCGCCATGCAGGTACCCGCCAGTGAAGCCATCGCCCTGCCGCATATCGCGCGGCAGTACTGGCTGCTGACCAAGCCGCGCGTCACGCAGCTGGCGATCTTCTGCGCAGTGATCGGCATGTTCCTCTCCGTGCCGGAGCTGCCGTCGCTGCCGCGCGTGGCGATCGCCACGCTTGGCATCTGGCTGCTCGCGGGTGCTGCGTTCGCGGTTAACTCGCTCATCGAGCGGCATATCGACGCCAAGATGGCGCGCACTCGCATGCGCCCGCTGGCGCAGGGCGAGATCACGCCGCCGCAGGCGCTGTTCTTCTCCGGAATCATCGGCGGCGCCGGCATGTGGGTGCTCTACACCTATGTGAATCCGTTGACCATGTGGCTCACCTTCGCCACCTTTGTTGGCTACGCCATCGTCTACACGGTGCTGTTGAAGCCGCACACGCCGCAGAACATTGTGATCGGCGGGCTGTCGGGCGCGATGCCGCCGGTGCTTGGCTGGGCGGCCATCACCAACAGCGCGCCGGCCGAAGCCTGGCTCTTGGCCCTCATCATCTTTGTTTGGACGCCGCCGCACTTCTGGGCACTCGCCCTGTATCGGGTGGACGACTATCGAAAATCCGGCCTGCCGATGCTGCCCATCACGCACGGCTCGCAGCTCACGCGGCTGCACATGTTCCTGTACACCATCGCGCTAGTGGCAACCACCACGCTGCCGTTTGCTATCCGCATGTCGAGCTGGCCGTACCTGGTGGCCGCACTCGCCCTGGGCGCGATCTTCCTCGCCTACACATGGCAGCTGGTGCGCAACTACTCAGACCAGCTGGCGCGCGCCACCTTCAATTACTCCATCGTCTACCTGGCGGCGCTGTTTGCGGCGCTGCTCGTCGACCACTACGTCGGCTGACGGAACCGGCGCACTGCGCGCCAGTCCATGCTGTGCCCATGATGCCGTTCCGCTCGTTGCTCGCCGCCATTCTTGGCGCACTCGCCGTTGTGCTTGCCATGGCTGGCTGCC
>JBIIZX010000485.1:0-2923 GCA_044346055.1 Burkholderiaceae bacterium
CGGACCGTTGTACGGGCTCTTCGAATCCGAGTTCGGCACGCGCATGATTCGTGCCGATGAACGCATCCGCGCCGTGGCGGCCCAACCGGGCGCCGCGGAGTTGCTGCAGGTCGATCAAGGGGCGCCGCTATTGGAAGTCGAACGCCTATCATTCACCTATGGCGACCGGCCCGTGGAGTTGCGCCGCGGCCTGTATGTCACGGACTCGCATCACTACCGCAACACACTCACCTGAGCTGCGTTCTACCCTTGTCGACCTTCGATTTTGTTCAGTGCGGCAAAACGAGGAAAATGCGGGGGTTCTCTGTCGCCCGCCGCAAAGAAGTTCAAGAGCAATAACGCGATGAAATGAGTCACCAATGAGCGCACCGACCCTCCTGCCGCAAGTCAGACAGCGGCCACAATTCCGCAATATCCACGTAGCCCAGATCGTCCAGTACAAGCTGCCGCCGTCCGGCTGGGTCTCGATCCTCCACAGGATCAGTGGCGCCTCCCTGTTTCTCTTCCTGCCGCTGCTGCTGTGGCTGTTTGACTTGTCGCTGATGTCGGAGCTGAGCTTCGAGCGGCTGCGTGCCATCGCCGGCCACTGGCTGGTCAAGCTCGTGCTGCTGGGGCTGCTGTGGGCCTTCATCCATCACGCCATTGCCGGCATCCGCTACCTTCTGCTCGATGTCGACATCGGCCTGAATAAGTCCGCCGCGCGCAAGAGCGCGATCGTCGTGCTGGCCATCAGCGTGCCGCTCACGTTGCTGGCCGCGCTGCCTCTGTTCGGGGTGATCTGATGACCACTCGATCGCAAGCTGATACCCGCGGCATCGGCATACACCGGCTGGTGGTCGGTGCGCATTACGGCGTGGGCAACTATCTGGTGCAGCGCCTGACGGCCGTCTATCTGACCGCGTACACGCTGCTGCTCATCGGGTTGCTGCTGTACACCCGCGACCTCAGCTACGTCGGCTGGGCGAGCCTGTTCGTGCCGCTGTGGATGAAGGTGTTGTCGCTGATCGCCATGTTCACGCTGATGTATCACGCGTGGATCGGCGTCAAGGACATCTGGATGGACTATGTGAAGCCCACGGGCATTCGGCTGGCGTTGCAGACGCTGACGGTGCTGTGGCTGCTCTTTTGCGCGGTATGGTCCGTGCAGATTTTGTGGAGAGTGTGATGGCCACGGTTCAATCAATGGCGAATTCAGTGGCAAAAATCGCGCGGCGGCGTTTTGACGCCGTGATCGTTGGTGCAGGCGGTGCCGGCATGCGCTGCTCGCTGCAACTGGCGCAGGCGGGCCTCAGTGTGGCGGTGCTTTCCAAGGTGTTTCCCACGCGCTCGCACACGGTGGCGGCCCAAGGCGGCATTGGTGCCAGCCTCGGCAATATGACCGAGGACCAGTGGCTGTGGCACATGTTCGACACCATCAAGGGCTCGGACTACCTGGGTGACCAGGACGCGATCGAGTTCATGTGCCGCGAAGCACCCAACGTCGTCTACGAACTCGAACACTTTGGCATGCCGTTCGACCGCAACCCGGACGGCACCATCTACCAGCGGCCCTTTGGCGGCCACTCGGCCAACTTCGGCGAGAAGCCGGTGCCGCGCGCCTGTGCCGCGGCTGACCGCACCGGTCACGCGCTGCTTCACACGCTGTACCAGCGCAACGTCGCCGCGCGCACCCATTTTTTTGTCGAGTGGATGGCGCTCGATCTGATCATGGACGCCGACGGCGAGTGCGTGGGCGTGATCGCGCTCGAAATGGAAACCGGCGAGCCGATGATCCTCGAAGGCAAGGTCACGGTTCTCGCCACCGGCGGCGCCGGCCGCATCTGGGCCGCCAGCACCAATGCCTATATCAACACGGGCGATGGCATGGGCATGGCCGCGCGCGCGGGCGTGCCGCTTGAAGACATGGAGTTCTGGCAGTTCCACCCGACCGGCGTGGCCGGTGCCGGCGTGCTCATTACCGAGGGCGTGCGGGGCGAGGGCGGCATATTGCTCAACTCCCAGGGCGAGCGCTTCATGGAGCGCTATGCCCCGACTCTGAAGGATTTGGCGCCGCGCGACTTTGTCTCGCGCAGCATGGACCAGGAGATCAAGGAAGGGCGCGGCTGCGGTCCCGACAAGGACTACGTGCTGCTCAAGCTCGACCATCTGGGCGCCGAGACGATCATGAAGCGGCTGCCGAGCATCCGCGAGATCGCCATCAAGTTTGCCAACGTGGATCCCATTCGCGAGCCGATCCCGGTCGTGCCGACCATCCACTATCAGATGGGCGGCATTCCGGCCAACTATTACGGCGAGGTGGTCGCCCCCAAGGGCGGGCAGCCCAATGCCGTGGTGCCGGGTCTATATGCAATCGGCGAGTGCGCCTGCGTGAGCGTGCACGGCGCCAACCGGCTGGGCACCAATTCGCTGCTCGACCTGGTGGTGTTCGGTCGTGCTGCGGGCAACCACATCGTCGAGAAGCTCAAGGCCGCGCCCAAGGCGCACAAGCCGCTGCCAGCCGATGCCGGCGAGCCGTCGGTTGCGCGGGTGGCCGCCCTCGACGCGCGCGATCCACGCGGCACCAGCAGCGAGCGCACCCAGACCGTTGCCGACGACATCCGCAAGACCATGCAGACCCATTGCGGGGTGTTCCGTACCGGCGCGCTGATGCAGGAAGGGGTTGCCAAGATCATGGCCCTGGACGAGCGCCGCAAGAACGTGGCCATCGAGGACAAGTCCAAGATCTTCAATACGGCGCGCATCGAGGCGCTGGAGCTCGATAACCTGATCGAGACCGCCAAGGCGACCATCGTCTCCGCCGAGGCGCGCAAGGAAAGCCGCGGCGCCCACGCTCGTGACGACTTCCCCGAGCGCAACGACGCCGAGTACATCAAGCACACGCTGTTCTATTCAGAGGGCAACCGCCTGACCTACAAGCCCGTGA
>JBIIZX010000486.1:0-2920 GCA_044346055.1 Burkholderiaceae bacterium
TCGAAGGCGTGGACCAGGTCATGGCCGGCCAGCTGGAGAACGCCTTTTGCGCAGTGCGCCCGCCCGGCCACCATGCGCGCCCGGCCCACGCCATGGGGTTTTGCTTCTTCAACAACGTGGCCGTGGGCGCACGTCACGCCATGGACGTGCATGGCCTGAAGCGGGTCGCGGTGATCGATTTTGATGTGCATCACGGCAATGGCACCGAAGAGATCCTGGCGAATGACGAGCGGGCGCTCATGGTCAGTTTTTTCCAGCATCCGTTCTATCCGTACACCGGCGCCGAGCATCCTGCGAAAAACATGGTGAACGTGCCGCTGGCCGCCGGTACCCGTGGCGACGCCGTGCGCCAGGTGGTCGACGAACAGTGGATCCCCGCGCTGGACGCGTTCTGCCCGCAGTTGATACTGATCTCGGCCGGTTTTGACGCGCACCGCGAGGACGACCTGGGCCAGATGGGCCTCGTGGAGTCGGACTATGCGTACATCACAAAGCGCCTGATGGACGTCGCCAACCGCCACGCCTCCGGCCGCATCGTCTCCATGCTTGAAGGCGGCTACAACCTCAGTGCCCTGGCGCGCAGTGTGGCAGCACACGTGAAGACACTTGCCCAGTTGTGAGGGCGTTGCTGTTGCTGCCGGGTAATTGATAACGCGGAGAGCACAGAGAGCACGGAGAAGGAACTTCTGGGGCGACGAGTCGCACCATGGTTGTCGAGAACCCGAAAGCGCGAGCAATCTGCAGCTGCGCGGGCCGACGCGAGACTTGCCCTTCGCGCTCCAGCCCTTCCTCCGTGCTCTCTGTGCTCTCCGTGTGATCAACAAGCGCGCCACCTGAGACACATCCAGGAATAGAAATGCCTTCAACCATCTTCGACCACGGCCTTGATCGCAACTAGGCCAACTCTGCGCCTTTGACGCCGCTGGGGTTCCTCGAGCGGTCGGCGAGCGTTTTTCCACAGCGGGTGGCCGTCATTCATGGCACTGGCGACAAGGTGCTGCGGCGGAGCTGGAGCGAGCTGTATGCGCGCTGCCGCCGGCTCGCCTGCGCGCTGGCGCAGCGCGGGTTGGGGCGCGGGGACACGGTGGCGGTTATGCTGCCGAACATCCCGGAGATGGTGGAGGCGCACTTTGGCATTCCGATGGCGGGCTGCGTGCTCAACGCCATCAACACGCGGCTCGATGCAGAGTCGATCGCTTTCATGCTCAACCATGGCGAGGCGAAGCTGCTCATCGTCGACCGCGAGCTTTCCGCCGTGGCAAAGGCCGCACTGGCGCATGCCGGCCGCGACATCCCGGTCATCGATGTCGACGATCCGCAGTACGACGGCGCCGGTGAGCGCATTGGCGCGCAGAACTACGAGAGCTTCATCGCAGCGGGCGATCCGGGCTTTGCCTGGCAGTCACCCGGCGACGAGTGGGATGCGATTGCGCTGAACTACACCTCGGGCACGACCGGCAACCCGAAGGGGGCCGTGTATCACCACCGCAGCGCCTACCTGAACGCGGTGTCAAACATTCTGGTGTGGGCCATGCCGCAGCACCCGGTGTATCTGTGGACGCTGCCGATTACCATTGCAACGGCTGGTGCTTTCCGTGGACGGTGGCCGCGATGGCGGGCACCCATGTGTGCCTGCGCAAGGTGGATGCCGCGCTCATTTTCGACAACATCCGCCAGCACCAGGTCACGCACTACTGCGGCGCACCGATCGTGCACGCGCTGCTGGTCAACGCCCCGCAGCTGTTGCGCGCCGGCATCACGCACCGCGTGCATGCGATGGTGGCCGGTGCCGCACCGCCGTCGGCCATGATCGAGGGCATGGACCAGATGGGCTTCGAACTGACCCACGTCTATGGCCTCACCGAGGTCTATGGCCCGGCCACCGTGTGCGCAAGGCAGGACGACTGGGCCGCGCTCGATGCTGGCGAGCGCGCGCAGAAGAACGCCCTGCAGGGCGTGCGTTATCCGATGGAAGAGGCCGTCAAGGTGCTTGATCCGCTGAGCATGCAGGAGGTGCCGCACGATGGCGAAACCATGGGCGAGGTGATGTTTCGCGGCAACATCACGATGCGTGGCTACCTGAAGAATGAGAAGGCAACCCGCGAGGCCTTAGCCGGCGGCTGGTTCCACTCGGGCGATCTGGCCGTGGTGCATCCCGACGGGTATCTCAAGATCAAGGATCGCAGCAAGGACATCATCATCTCCGGGGGCGAGAACATCTCCTCGATCGAGGTCGAGGACGTGCTTTACCGGCACCCCGCCGTGCTCGCGGCTGCGGTGGTCGCGCAACCGGATGCGCGCTGGGGCGAAGTGCCGTGCGCGTTCGTGGAGTTGAAGGTCGGCGGGCAGGTGACTGCGGAGGCGCTGACCGCGCACTGCCACGCGCACCTGGCCGGCTTCAAGATGCCAAAGCACTTCGTGTTCGGTGCGCTGCCCAAGACCAGCACCGGCAAGATCCAGAAGTTTCTCTTGCGGCAGCAGGTGCGGTCGGCGGCCGCGATCGACACCTAGCCCGGATGTTGCACCAGGTCGTCCCCGTGCACCCACGATCTCCCTCTGGAAGCTGCAGCGACAGCCTGCCATCGGCCAAAACCATTTTGGTCCGTCGGGGCTACGCGGGTTTGCGCGGCGCCCCCGCCTCCGCGGGGGCAGGCTCTGCGCGGCCCGCTTGCGCTCAAGTGCTCGCCGATGCCTGCGGGCATCGGCTGCGCCCCTCGCGCAACCTGGCTCGCGCATGCATCCGCGCAAATCCCGCGTCCCTGATGAAACATCCGGGCTAGCAGGCCGTTAGAGCGCGGCGGCGCTGCCCGGACTGCGTTAAGGGCTCGTTAGCAAACAAGCTGAACGTTCACCCTGATCCGATGCAGTAGTTCCAGTCACCATGGAAGGCTGCGCGTTTGATGGGCACGGTTGCCAGGTC
>JBIIZX010000164.1:0-7375 GCA_044346055.1 Burkholderiaceae bacterium
GCAGCGCAGCAATGCATCGGTTACACCATCAGAACCGCCCAAATGGCACGGTCACTTGCTCCACCAGGCCCATACAACAGTGACTGGTGAAACATCCGGGTTAGCGTTCCGAAGGTGTGCTCGACGGTCTGCCGTCGCTCGCGTGCGGCCTGCGGTCGCGCATCCAGCCGCTGTTGCATGCGCTCCAGCACCGCCTCGTGCTCCCAGAGGGAGATCTTGCGGTACTTGCCGGTTGTGCACTTGTCTTTCTGAGCGCAGCTGGTGCACGCTGAGGACCAGTACTTGCGTAACGCCGTGCCGTTCTCGATGCTGGTAAAGCGATAGATGGCTCGCTCCTTGGCCGGGCATTCGTACGCGTCGTCCTGCTCGATGTAGACGAAGTCCTTGCGGTCATACAGGCCGATGGCCTTGTTGTTGGACGTCTGCGGCTTCGGGACCATCGGTACAGCCCCAGCCTGCTCGGCCGCCATGATCTCCTCGCCCTTGAAGTAGCCACGGTCAGCCAGCACGGTGATGCTCGGTGCACCGATGGCGTCCTTCGCCTTGGTGGCCATCATGGTGAGTTGGGTGCGGTCGTGGTCGAGGTTGGTCACCTCGTGCGCAACGATGAGGTGATGGGTCGGATCGACAGCGGTCTGGACGTTGTAGCCGACGATGCCGGTGCCGCGGCCGCTGGTGGCCATGGAGCGAGCATCGGGGTCGGTCAGGGAGACTTGCTCGTCCGGCGCCTGCTTGAGCTGTTCGCCGATCTGGTGCAGCTTGGCCATCTGCACCTGCACGGTCGCCAGCTTCTCCTTCAGGTGCTGCACCCGCGCCTCGGGCACCAGGTTGGGATCGCGATCGGCACGATCGAGCTCCGTCAGATAGCGCTGCACACTGTCGTCCAGCTGCTGTAGCCGCGCCTGCAGCTTGCGCTCGGTGAAGTTCTTGTCGCGGTTGTTGACGGCCTTGAACTTGCTGCCGTCGATGGCCACGGTCGCGTCTTCAAACAGGCCGAGATTGCGGCACAGCAGGACGAACTGCTTGCACGCTTGCCGAATCGCCTCGCCATTGTGTTTGCGGAAGTCAGCAATGGTTTTGAAGTCGGGCATCAGCCGACCTGTGAGCCAGACGAGCTCGACGTTGCGCTGGGCTTCGCGCTCGAGCCGACGGCTGGACTGGATGCGATTCAGGTACCCGTAGACGTAGATCTTGAGCAGCGTGCCAGGGTGATAGCCGGGTCGGCCGGTCTCGGCTGCCTCGGCGCGCTCGAAGCCGAGTGACTTCAGATCAAGTGCATCGACGAAGACGTCGACGGCACGCACGGGATTGTCTTCATCGATCCAGTCATCCAACCGCTCTGGAAACAGCACGCTTTGCGTCCTGTCCTGCCCATCGATGTATCGACCCATGCGCCGCTCCATCTTGCTATGAAGCGATCTTCACACTCAAACCTTACGTGGAGTTTTCACACAGCCTCGACCCACAGCGGCGCTTCGAGATATTCCGCAAGCGGACGCAACGAGGGTGCCGCAAGCAGACGCTGTTAGTGCGTTTCCTGGGAGATTGGCTGGACTGCGAGCCGCATCCCCATTGCCTCCAACAGCGCCGTCATGCTTTTGAGTTCCGGATTGCCCTTCGGCGACAAGGTCCGGTACAGCGTTGTCGCGTTCAGCTTGGCACGTGAGGCGAGTTTGGGCACACCCCCGAAGGCTTCGGCCATGTAGCGCAGCGCCACCATGAGTTCCTCTTGATCGCCTTCGGCTAACACCGCATTGAGATACTCCGCCGCGAACTGCGGATCCTTGCGAAAGCTCTCGACCGTTGCCGCGGCATGACTGCGATACGGCGTTGCTTTGCGCGCCGTGCGCGCTTTCGCGGCCTTTGCCTTCAGGGCAATTGATTTCATCCGAGTCTCCGCTGGTAGTCGATCCAATACCTCACCGCCGCATCTATATCGGAGGCCTGAGTACGCTTGTCGCCGCCGCACAGTAGGAGAACGACCGTATGGGCCTGCCGTGCGTAGTAAACCCGGTAGCCTGGGCCAACATCGACGCGCATTTCCCAGACACCGTCGCGGCAAGGCTTGTGGTCCCCAAAGTGACCCGCCGCAACCCGGTCGATCCGCCGCTGAATCGCCACCCTGGCCCGCAGGTCCTTCAAGCGGTCAAGCCAAGCCTGATACGGGTCGCGTCCCGCGCTCGTCAGGTAATGGCGGATCTCCATCGGTTGCATCTTCGCTCAAAAGCGAAAGTCGCGCAACAGCGAAACCACGCCAGCGGTCTGCTTGTTGTGCTGTGGGCGTAGACGGCCTCGCTTCCGCTCCTGGCCGCACGCGGGCGTCGCCAGACGGCCGGAAAGCAGCCATTCAAGCCGATCTCGTGGTTTGCGTCCAGCGCCGCCTGCCTCGTGCAAGTGCGCTGGTGCGCGCGCCTCTGCGTTCTGCAATCGCAGTGGACCAACAGTGATGGGCTAAGGCAGCACCATGCTGTCGTCCCGCGAGTACGGCGGGCTACCCCGCTGGAACTACGCCGCTGGAAGACAAGCCACTGCTGCGCCGCCGCGCCCTTGCGTTCCATCACACGCCGGTCGCGTGCATCTGCGGGTGACCCTGCGGAATTGACGGCGGTCAACGCCGGATGGGGCGAGCGGCGCAGTATCGGCCGATCAGCGTCCGGCCCAAGAGCTTGCCGAGCCAAGGCGCAAGGTGTCGCGCGCAACCGCACGGCCGCGCGCAGCGACCACCAAAAGGGGAGACATGCTCGCAGTGCGAATTCACGGCCGTGGCGGCCAGGGCGTTGTATCCGGCGCCGAGTTGCTGTCGGTCGCGGCCTTCAACGAGGGCCGCTATGCGCAGGCCTTTCCGAGCTTTGGCTCCGAGCGCATGGGCGCGCCGGTGATGGCGTTCTGCCGCATCGACAGCAAGCCGATTCGCCTGCGCGAACCGGTGCTCGAGCCCGACGCGCTGATCATCCAGGACCCCACGCTGCTGCACCAGGTTGATCTGTTTGCCGGGCTGCGCGACGGTGGGCTCATCCTGATCAACTCCACGCGCGACGTGAGCGAGCTGGGCCTTGCAGAGTGGCTGGTGGAGCGCCATCACTACAAGGTGCTGGTGGTGCCCGCCACCGAGATCGCGGTCAAGCACGTGGGCCGCGCGGTGCCCAATGTGCCGCTGCTGGCGGCCTTTGCGGCTGTCACCGGCACGGTGTCGCTCGAGTCGCTCGTGCATGCGATCGAGGACAAGTTCCCGGCCAAGATCGCGGCGAGCAATGTGGCCGCCGCGCGTGCCGCGTTTGAACTGGTGCGGGCCGGGGAGGTCGCAGGTGCGTAAGCAAGTCGAAGGTTCGGCAGCGGTGGCCGAGGCCATTGCGTTGTGCCGACCGCAGGTGATCTGCGCTTATCCGATCACGCCGCAGACCCACATCGTCGAAGGCCTGGGAGAGCTGGTCAAGGACGGCACGCTGCAGGGCTGCGATTACATCAACGTCGAAAGCGAATTTGCCGCGCTGAGCGTGGCCATTGGCGCCAGTGCCACCGGCAGCCGCACCTACACAGCGACCAGCAGCCAGGGCCTGCTGTTCATGGCTGAGGCGGTCTACAACGCTTCGGGCCTGGGCTTGCCGATCGTGATGACGATCGGCAACCGCGCCATCGGCGCACCGATCAATATCTGGAACGACCACTCCGACAGCATGTCGATGCGCGATGCCGGGTGGATCCAGCTGTTTGCCGAGACCAATCAAGAGGCGCTCGACCTGCACATCCAGGCGTTCAAGCTGGCCGAGGCGCTCAGTTGCCCGGTGATGGTGTGCATGGATGGCTTCATCCTGACCCACGCCTACGAGGCGGTCGACATGCCGGCGCAGGCCGAGGTCGACGCCTTCTTGCCGCCATTTTCACCGCGCCAGGTGCTCGATCCGACCGAGCCCGTGAGCATGGGCGCAATGGTCGGGCCCGAAGCGTTCATGGAGGTGCGGTATCTCGCGCACCACAAGCAGATGCGCGCGCTCGAGCTGATTCCCCAGATCGGCCGTGACTTCGCGGCGCGCTTTGGCCGCGACTCGGGCGGCCTGCTGCGCGCCTATCGCTGCGAGGACGCCGAGACCATCGTGGTGGCGCTCGGTTCGGTCAATGGCACGTTGCAGGAGGCTGTCGATGTCATGCGCGACCGCGGCGAGCGCGTGGGCAGCGTGACGCTGGTTGCCTTCCGTCCCTTCCCGCTGGAGGCGCTGCGCGCCGTGCTGCAGGGGGCCAAGCGCGTGGTGGTGCTGGAAAAGAGCCTGGCACCGGGACTCGGCGGCGTGGTCAGCGACGGCGTGCGCAAGTCGCTCGCCGGCATCGTGCTCAAGGGCACGACGGTGATCGCCGGGCTCGGTGGCCGCGCCATCACGCGCGCCTCCCTCGTGACCATGCTGGACCGCGCCCTGCGCGACGAACTCGAAGCCGTGCACTTTCTCGACCTCAACCACGCGGTGGTGGAGCACGAGCTGGCGCGCGAAGCGCAGGAGCAGCGCAGCGGCCCGACCGCCGAAGCCGTGCTCAGGCAACTCGGCGCCGCCGGTGCGCGGGTGGCGGGGTGAGTGCCATGCGTGACGTTGTTTCTGCACACGAAGAGCACGAAGAGCACGAAGAGCACGAAGGCAAGGACGGCAATGCTCTACTTCGTGGCCTTCGTGCTCTTCGTGTGATCAATCGGCCTCACGCGCCAGGAAGGGCGCACACATGAGCGCAGTCCAGTCCGTCAAGTTCTATCAGACCGGCACCTTCACGGTCGGCAACCGGCTGCTGGGGGAGCACGAGCGAAGCGTGCAGGCCAATATGGAGCGCACCAATTCGCTCAACTCGGGGCATCGCGCCTGCCAGGGGTGTGGCGAGGCGCTCGGTGCCCGCTGGGCGCTCGATGCAGCGATGCGCGCCACCAACAGCCAGCTGGTGGCGGTCAATGCCACCGGCTGCCTCGAGGTGTTCTCCACGCCCTATCCGGAGACCAGCTGGCAAATCCCCTGGATCCACTCGCTCTTTGGCAACGCCGCCGCGGTGGCCAGCGGTGTGGCCAGTGCGTTGCGCATGCAGGGCAAGAGCCATGTGCGGGTGCTGGCCCAAGGCGGCGACGGCGGCACCACCGACATCGGCTTTGGCTGCCTGTCCGGGATGTTCGAGCGCAACGACGACGTGCTGTACATCTGCTACGACAACGAGGCCTACATGAACACCGGCGTGCAACGCTCCAGCGCCACGCCACCGGCCGCGCGCACCGCCACCACGCCCGCAGTCGGGCGCGAGCCGGGCAATCGCTTTGGCAGCGGCAAGAACCTGCCGCGCATCGCGATGGCGCATGGCATTCCGTATGTGGCCACGGCCAGTGTCGCCAACCTGCGCGATCTCGAGGCCAAGGTCACCAAGGCAATGGCCTTTGAAGGCGCGCGCTACATCCATATCCACGTGCCGTGCCCGCTCGGTTGGGGCAGCCGACCCGAAGACACCATCAAGGTCGCGCGCGCAGCGGTCGAGTGCGGTCTGTTTCCGCTGTTCGAGGCCGAATATGGCGAAGTCAGCGCGCGCACCACGCTGCGCCGCCGCGCGCCGGTCGAGCCCTATCTTCAATTGCAAAAGCGCTTCGCCCACCTCTTCTCGCCCAAGCGCGACGAGCAGCGCCTCGGCCTGATCCAGGCCATGGCCGATCGCAACATCAGCGAGTACGGGCTGCTGGATGCGGAGGAGGCGCGGGCATGAGACGGAGTCGGGATTCGGGATTCAGACAAGCCAGGCCCGCTCCTGTTCTTCGCTTCGCTGCGCTGCTCCCGGCGCGTGCTGCTTGAACCCTCAATCCTGAATCCGGAATCCGGAATCCGAGAGTGTCGATGCAAAAACCCTTCGCCATCACGCTCGACCCAGGCTCGTCGCTGGCCAACAAGACGGGCTCGTGGCGCACCATGCGGCCGGTGTATGTGGACCGGCTGCCGCCGTGCAACCACGCCTGTCCGGCTGGCGAGAACATCCAGCAGTGGCTGTTCCATGCCGAGGGCGGTGACTACGAGGCGGCCTGGCGGCAGCTGGTGCAGGACAACCCGCTGCCCGCCATCATGGGCCGGGTCTGCTACCACCCGTGTGAGGGCGCGTGCAACCGCGGCCAGCTCGATGAAGCGGTCGGCATCAACTCGGTCGAGCGTTTTTCTGGGCGATGAAGCGCTCAAGCGCGGCTGGCGCCTGACGCCGCCCGCGCAGGAGTCGGGCAAGCGCGTGCTGGTGGTTGGCGCGGGACCGTCGGGCCTGTCGGCCGCCTATCACCTGCGCCGGCTCGGCCATGCGGTGACCATCGTGGAGGCCGGTCCCAAGGCCGGCGGCATGATGCGCTTTGGCATTCCGCAGTACCGCCTGCCGCGCGATGTGCTCGATGCCGAGGTGCAGCGCATCGTCGACCTCGGCGTCGAATTGCGGCTGAACACGAAGATCGAGCGCATCCTCGACGCGATGCAAGGCAAGGCGCTCGGCGGCCCCTTCGACGCCGCCTTTCTCGCCGTTGGCGCCCATATTGCCAAGCGCGCCTACATCCCGGCCGGCGAAGCGGCACGCATGCTCGATGCACTGAGCGTGCTGCGCGGCGTGGAGCAGGGCGAGGACGTGCAGCCACTCTTGGGCCGCCGCGTGGTGGTCTATGGCGGCGGCAATACCGCGCTCGATGTGGCGCGCACCGCCAAGCGCATGGGGGCAGAGCCGATCATCGTGTATCGGCGCAACCGCGAGAAGATGCCGGCGCATGAAAGCGAGCTCGAAGAAGCGCTGGCCGAAGGCGTGATGGTCAAGTGGCTGAGCTCGATCCGCACGGTGGAAGCCGGTGCGCTCACGGTCGAGAAGATGCGGCTGGATGACAAAGGCTTTCCGCAGCCCACGGGCGAGATGGAAACGCTGGAGGCCGACTCGGTCGTGCTCGCGCTCGGCCAGGACGTCGATCTTGGCCTGCTCGACGGCGTGGACGGGTTGCAGGTCAACGACGGCGTGGTGCAGGTGGGGCCGAACATGATGACCGGCCACGCGGGCATTTTCGCCGGCGGCGACATGGTGCCGTCAGAGCGCACGGTGACGGTGGCCGTGGGTCATGGCAAGAAGGCCGCGCGCCATATTGACGCCTGGCTGCGCGACGGCGCCTACAACCCCGCACCCAAGCGCGAGCTGGCGCAGTTCGGCAAGCTCAACACCTGGTACTACGCCGATGCGCCCAAGCGCGTGCGGCCGCTGCTGGACCAGGTGCGCCGCACCTCGACCTTCGATGAAGTGGTGCAGGGGCTGGACGAGACCAATGCGCTGTTCGAGGCGCGCCGCTGCCTGTCCTGCGGCAACTGTTTTGAGTGCGACAACTGCTACGGCGTGTGCCCCGATAACGCTGTGATCAAGC
>JBIIZX010000487.1:0-2912 GCA_044346055.1 Burkholderiaceae bacterium
CTCAGCAGCGCATCAATGCACCGGCTACACCATCAGAAACGCCCAAATGGCACGGTCACTTGCTCCACCAGGCCCATACAACAGTGACTGGTGAAACATCCGGGCTAGACCTATCGCGAATGGATCAATGCTCTCGAGGATCGCACAGGTCGCGCCCGGATCCAGGTACGCGTCGACCGCCTGATTCACGGCAACCCCGGCGATCACCGCAATCTGACTGATGGCGTTTCGGAACTCCGGATCGACATCGGCCCTGGGTATCGCGTGTACTACGCGCTCCGCGCAAATCGGTTGCTTCTGCTGCTGGCGGGAGGCGACAAGGGGTCCCAGAGAAGGGACATTGAGCGGGCGATTGTCCTGGCGCGCAACTACGAGGAGTAGTCAAGATGGTAAAGGCCAAAACCAAGACGAGCCCGCGGACCAAAACGGCCGCTTATGACGTCGCCGAACAATTGCGCACACCAGAGGAAATGGCCGCGTATCTGGACGCGTGGCTGGACGAGGCGCCGGATGACGCCGCCGGAATTGCTCGCGCCCTTGGCGATATCGCTCGTGCGAAGGGGATGTCTCAGGTTGCCAAGGACGCGGGACTCAGCCGAGAGAGCCTGTATCGCGCGCTGAGCGCCAATGGCAATCCGAGCTTCGCCACTGTTTTGAAGGTGGCGCGCGCCCTGGGCGTCAAGCTTCATGCAGAGGCGGCCTGAGCCGGTGCCTGGCTGGCGCGTCCGCCGTGGCCATCAGGCATGCGGCTCAGGAGAGCCTCTCAATCAGTCGAGCGCAAGATAGCGCACGCTGATGATCTCCAGCACCTCTACTCCCGCCGGCGTTCGCAGCTGCACCGCGTCACCCTCGCGCGCCTTGGTGAACGCGCGCGCGATTGGCGAGATCCAGCTCACCCGTCCGCGAGCAAGGTCCACTTCGTCGATGCCAACGATTGAGATGGTCTGCTCCTCGCCGGCGCCATCGAGATAGGTGACGGTGGCGCCAAAGAACACCTGGTCGGTGGCTTCACGCACGGCGGGGTCGACCACCTCGGCGGCATCGAGCCGTTTGGTGAGAAAGCGCATGCGCCGGTCGATCTCGCGCAGCCGCTTCTTGCCGTAGATGTAGTCGCCGTTTTCGGAGCGATCGCCATTGGATGCTGCCCACGAGACGGTGCGCACCACCTCGGGCCGCTCGACTTTCAGCAGATGGATAAGTTCTCTCTTCAGCCGCGCGTGCCCGGCCGGCGTCACGTAGTTCTTCGACCCGACGGGGATCGGCGGCGCGACGATGTCTTCATCGTCGTCATCGGCCGCGCCTTCTTTCACGAACGCCTTGCTCAACACTCACTCCTCGCGGCACGCAACCGAAAGCCGATCAGGTGGCAGCAGGCGGCGGCAGCAGCTTGCGCAGGCCAGGCTCCTTGAGCTTCGGCTGCACCAGCGTGCCTTTGCGCGCGCGGCTGCCTTCGTGGGCGGCGAGCGCGCGGCCACCGAGCGGAACTTCGGTCGGCTTGCCGCTCGTGCCTTTGAGCCCCGTCACCACAACGCCAAGCTTGCCGCAGCTCACCGCTGCCAGCATTTTCTCGCCCTCGTCGAGCCCCATGAGCGTCACACCGCGGCCGCCGCCAGACTGCTGCTTGATTTCGCTCGCAGCGAAGGTGAGCAGGCGACCCTTTTCGGACAGGCAGACGATGCGGTCATCGGTGGCCGGATCGACCAGCGCGGGGCGCAGCGGCACGGCACCTTGTTCCACCGTAATGAACTGCTTGCCGCCCTTCTGGCGCGACAGCATGTTCTCGATGACGCAGGCAAAACCGAAGCCTGCGCTGGTGGCAAGCAGCAGCGGCTGGCTGAGTGCGCCGGCGACATAGGCCACCAGACGCGTGCCGGCGTCGAGCTCGATCATCGAGGTGACTGGCGCGCCATCGCCGCGCGCTGCCGGCAGCAGCGCCACCGGCACGCTGTACACGCGGCCGTTGGAACCGAGTGCGACCAACTGGTCCACCGTGCGGCATTCGTAGGCGCCATAAAGCGCGTCGCCCGGCTTGAAGCTCATCTGCGTGGCGTCGTGCCCATGGCCCTGGCGCGCACGCACGAAGCCTTTGTCCGAGATCACCACCGTCACCGGCTCGTCGATCACCTTGGCCTCGACGGCGGCGCGCTCGGCGGTCTCGATCAGCGTGCGGCGTCCATCGCCGAACTTCTTGCCATCCTCATCTAGCTCCTTGCCGGCCTGCTTGCGCAGCGCAGGCTCTGAACCGAGCAGCTTGTGCAGACTGGCCTCGTCCTTGCGCAAGTCCGCCAGCTCCTGCTCGATCTTGATGCCTTCGAGCCGCGCCAGTTGCCGCAGGCGCAGCTCCAGGATGTCCTCGGCCTGCCGCTCGGTGAGCTTGAAGGCCTTCATCAGCTCGGGCTTGGGCTCGTCCGAGTTGCGGATGAGCTTGATGACCTTGTCGATGTTCAGCAGGACCTGCTGGCGGCCCTCCAGGATATGGATTCGATCCTGGACCTTGGATAGCCGATGCTGCGAGCGGCGCCGCACCGTCTCGATGCGAAAGTCGATCCACTCGAGCAGGATGTCGGTCAGCGCCTTCTGCCGCGGGCGGCCATCGCGACCGATCATCACGAAGTTAATCGGCACGCTGGTTTCCAGCGCGGTCTGCGCCAGCAGCATGGTGGCGAACTCCTCGCGGTCCACCTTGCTGGTGCGCGGCTCGAACACCAGCCGCACGGCGGATTCCTTGCCCGACTCATCGCGCGCCTTGTCGAGCATCGACAGCACCACCGCCTTGGTCTGCTGCTGCTCGGGCGACAGGGACTTCTTGCCGGCCTTGACCTTGGGGTTGGTGAGCTCCTCGATCTCTTCGAGCACCTTCTGCGCACTGGTGCCCGGCGGCAGTTCGGTAACCACGAGCTGCCATTGGCCGC
>JBIIZX010000076.1:0-9811 GCA_044346055.1 Burkholderiaceae bacterium
ATTGCCGCGCGGATACTCGTCGTCATGAAAGACGCAGAACAGGAAGGGATCGAGCGTCGGCCACGGTGGCGCGCCCAGCGGGCGGATCTGCAGGATCGAGGCGGGCGTGGTCATCGGGCTGCTCTTCTCAGGCTGGACGCGCCAGTGTGGCGCAGTGCTTGAACGTCGTGGCGCTCAAGCGGGATTCAAGTCGCTGGTCGGCAGAACGCGTTGCGTCGTCCAGCAAGTCGTCCAGCAAGCCGTCCACGTTACTGCGGGGCAGGACCTTGCACCGCGGGCTCGCGAAACACGGGCAACTCGTGAATGGCACGGATGCGAGGCAGCTGCCACGCAACCAGTGCGAGCGCAAGTCCGGCCAGCCCCGCAAACAGCAACGCGACGCGCAGGCCGAACGTCTCGCCGAGCCAGCCGCCAAGCAGGGCGCCGGGCACGGCGGGCGTGTGGATGAGCCAGCGCATGGTGGCCGTCATGCGCCCGAGTAAGTGGGTGGGCGTGACCGCCTGCCGGATCGCGATGAAGTTGATGAAGATGAAGATCGCGCCAGCGCCAAACAACGCCAGCATCAGCGCAAAGCCGGCGATGCCCAGCGGCCCTTTGGGCGCGGCAGCGGCCAGCAGCCAGCCGAGGGCGCACAGGGCAAAGCCGAGCGTCATCGTCGGACCCGGCCCGAGCCGCTGCGACACGCGCGGCCCGAACATGCTCGCCAGCACGGTGCCCGCGCCCACCATCACGTAGGACAGGCCCACCGCCGCTTCGCTCATGCCGAGCTCGCGCGTTGCATACAGGATCTGCACCGCGAATGCCGCGTAGTAGCAGACCTGCCAGGCGCCCACCAGCGCGGCCAGCGTCAGCAGAAGGTAGTGCGTGAACACAAAGTGCACGCCGGCCCGCAGCGCGGCGATAAACGGCTCGCGCCGCAGCGGCGCCTCGGCCACGCGCAGCCCGGTGAGCACGCGGGTAGAGGCGAGCAGCAGCAGGTCGTTGACGGCAAGTGTCACCGGGGCACTCACCAGCTTGATCAGCACACCTGCCAGCGCCGGCCCCAGGATCTCGGAGGCGGAGTTCGCCAGCGCGTTCTTGGCATACGCCTCGACCAGCCGCTCGCGCGCGACGATCTGCGTGAGCACGATCTGCGACGCGCTGCCCGCCACCGTGTTGACGAGCCCGAGCACGAACCCCACCGCGTACAACCAGGGCATGCCGAGCACCTCGAACCACCACGCCACCGTCACGCTGAAAACGGCCAGCGCCAGCGTTGCCTCGCCCAGCACATACACCGGCAGTTTGCGCACGCGGTCCAGCACCACGCCGGCGGGCAGGGACAGCAGCGCGAACGGCAGCACTTCGAGTGCCGCCAGCAGGCCCATTTGCGTGGGCGTTGCGTTCAGCAACACGGCCGCCGTCAGCGGCAGCGCCAGCGCGGTCATCTGCACGCCGAAGGAGCCGACCAGGATGGCGCTGAACATGCGCCGGTAGGTGCGATCGCGCAGCAGATCGTCTGCAGGCAGCGCGAGGCGGCGGCGCCAGCCGGCCAGACGGGTGCGCCACGCGGGCTGCGAGACGGTGTTCACGAGTGGTTGCTTTGGCGCAGGCGGTCGGGTTGGCGCAGGGCCGGCGCACGGGCAGCGCAGGATGCATCGGGCCACCGGCCCGCCGGAAGGCGCGCAAGCTTACTGACTTGGCTCGCGTCCTCCGGTGTAAGCGCCGCGCGAGGGCTCGCAAGCCGACTTGGACGCCTTGAAGCGACGCCGCCAGCGGGTGGGTGGGACGTCCAGCACGGGAGACACGCTAATCCGATTGCACGTGGTGCGCTACGACGTCTGTCGGAATCGCGCCGGGGCGCGTCTCAATAGACTGCCTAGCAGTGTCTTTCCCATCGACCGCGTACTCATTGCTGTACAGGCCCGCCATGTCGCACCACCGTCTTTTCAAGCTGCGCCAGCTTCCGCACGTGGCCGTTGCCATCGCCGCGGCCACGGTCGGTGGCACTGTGTTTGCGCAGAACGTCGCCAATGGCAAGGTGCTGTACGAGACCACACGGGTGGCGATCCCCGGGTTCTCGCCGTCGAGCTGTGGCGATTGCCATGGCACGAGTTCCGCTGCCGTGCGCAACGGTCTGGTGCGCGGGCGCGACGAGGCCACGATGCGAGGCGCCATCAGCGGCGCCATTGGCCAGAACCGTGGCGGCATGGGCGCGTACACGGCCGCCTGGGGCGGCAACCTGACTGCGAACGTGGCCGATGTTGCCGCTTATCTGTTGTCGGTCATGCCGGACGCGCCTCCGCCACCCTTTGGAGGTGGTGGCACTGCCGTGGCCACGCCGACGGCAACGCCCAACCCCGCGACCTTCGCTAACACCGCCGTTGGCGGCCGCAGCAGTGCCGTGACGATCATGGTGACGAATGCGGCCACCACCAGCGTGACGTTTGCGGCGCAGCCGGTCGCCGTTCTGGACGGCGGCAAAACCGGCGACTTCTGGGTTAACCCGACGCCTGCCGGCATGGCCCAATGCACCGGAACGCTCGCGCCGGGGATGAGCTGCGCCCTGTCGGTTGACTTCCGTCCGAGTGGGGCCGGCACGCGCTCGGCCTCTTGGGCACTGGTGTTCACCAACGCCAACCCTCGCACGCTCACGTTCTCCGGCACTGCCGGCACCGGCGGTTCGCCTGCGCCTGCCCCGGCGCCCGCGCCCACGCCTGCTCCAACGCCCGCGCCCACCCCGGCGCCCACACCCACGCCGGCACCGGCGCCCGCACCCACACCAACACCCGCGGCAACGCCGGCGCCTGCCACAACTGCTGCCGGCAGTTCTTCCAGCGGTGGCGGCGGTGCCTTGCCTTTGCTCGGCGTCCCGGCGCTGCTGCTTGCCGCCGCGCTGCGGCGCCGTCGGCGCGATTAGGGCTTCGGGCTCGGTTCAGTTTTGATCCGGGTCCGCACACCCCAATCTCCACCTGGTGCATCAGCACGCCACCCGCGTGGCGTTGCTGATGTCGCGCCCTCACTGGTTGCCAACGCGCTAAAGTCGCTCGCCATGCCCTTCGAGCGCACCGCTGTGAGCTTTGCTGCCTCTGCTGCCGAGGACCTCGGTGTCGTCTTTCCGGCCGCTGCCGGTGGCCGCCGCAGCACCACCGAAACAGGCCGCGCGATCGTTGCTGCCGCACTCGGCGCGGTCCATCCCGCTGCCGCTGATGCAGCCAGCCGCGAACGCGACTGGCGCCGCAACTACGTCGTGCATCTGCGGCGCCTGGTTGAACTGGGGCTGCGCAACCCACAGGCGGCGCAATCGATCGCGCAGGCCGGCTTGCATGCGGCCGCCACGCATCTGCAGTTCTCGCGCAACGGTAGCGCCGTCCCGCTTGCACAGGCGATGCAGGCGCCCGCCACACGCTACGCAACGCACGCGGTCCACGGCGCCAGCAAGGCCAGGCCGGCACCGTTGGCGGTGCCGTACCGCGGGCAAATGCTCAGTGGCGATGGCCTGCGGCGTCAGCTCGACCGCTGGGAAGCCGACGGCGTGCTCGAGCCCAGCTTTGCGCGCGCGCTCTGGCGCGTGCAGGCCAATCCCGATTGGCTCGACCTGTCGGACCAGCGCTTTGCACTGCTCGGCGCGCAGGCGGAAATGGCGCCGCTGCCCTGGCTGGTGCGCTGGCGCGCGCAGGTGTGGGCGGTGGACCTGCCGCGCGAGGCGGTGTGGCAGAAGCTGGCGCGGCTGGCGCATGCCGGCAATGGCGTCATGCACGTGCCTCTGTTCAGTGCCGAGCGCAACGTGGAGTGGACGCGCCGCGCCGGTGACGATCTGATCATCGACACACCCGAGATCGCCGCCTGGCTGGCGCCCGTGGCAGGGCCGCTCACGGTCGGCGCCTACGCCTACCTCGACGGCGCGCTGCATTTGCGCGTGGCTGCGGCGATGGACGCGATCCAGGCGCAGCTGGCGGCCGCACATCCGGCCGTCACACTCGCCATGCTGGCCACGCCGACCGATGCCTACGCCGTGCCGCCCGAGGCAGTTGCGGCCGCGCATGCCGGCTTTGCACAGCGCGGCCCGCTGGCGCGCGCCGCCGCTGCACTGTCGCTGGGCCGCGGCTTTCAGTGCAACGGGGTGCGGATCGATGCCGCTGGCGAGCTCGCCACAGATGCCGCGACAAATGCCGCCGCTAGTGCCGCCACAAATGCCGCCGCCGATGCTGCCGCCAAAGCCGCGGGCAAGGACGGTGTGCAAGGCGCGGCGAGCATTGCCGGCTTGGGCGGCATCATCGACGCGCTGGTGGTGCAGCAGGGGCCCAACTATGTGCTGGCCAAGCGGCTGCAGCACTGGCGCGCGCTGGTGGCACGCGCCAGCGGCGTGCGCGTGTCGATCCACGTCGCACCTCCCGCCCTCACGGGCTCGGTCACCAAGAACCGGCTGATTGCCGCGGCTTATCGGGCCGCGCATCGTTTCGGCGCGCAGACATTTGAGCCTGCCACTGCCGCGGCGCTCATGGCCGCACTGCTGGTGCACGACCTGCGCAACCCGGAGTCGCCTGCCAATCCGGCCGTGCCGCTGGCGCATCCGCTGCAGCTACTAACCGATGCCGCGTGCCACGGCGGCCTCTGGCGCATGCCCTACGCCGCGCGTTCAGCCTTGCCCGCCGCGGCACTGTTGGGCATGCTGCAGCGCGCTTAGCCGGCCCGCCAGAAAAAGTTCGTCGCGCCCTGTCGATCGTTGTCGTGCCCATTCGACGTTCAGTCGAAAGCGGGCCTGACAACGCCCGTTTTCCGGCCTGGCTCACGCCGGGGCCGGCGAGCGAGCCGGGCGTGTGGTACGCGGGCACCTCGCCGCAGGGGCTGTTTTGCTCCGACGATAGCGGCCTTGGTTGGCGCGGCGCCTCACCGATCAACGAAGACCCGCAGTACATCCAGTGGATGGGGCACGGTGCAGAACGGCACGCCCAATGGCCCCAAGCTGCACTCGATCATCGTCGACCCGCGCGACCCGCAACACATTTACTTCGGCATGAGCGGTGGCGGCGTGCACGAGTCGACCGACGGCGGGCAAACCTTCCGCACGTTGATCGACGGGCTCGAGGTGGTCGAAGGCTTTCCCACCAACGATCCCACTTGTCACGACCCGCACTGCATCCGCATGTGTCCAAGCAATCCGGACCGGCTGTATCAGCAGAACCACTGCGGCATCTACCGCCTCGACCGCGCGCCCGAAGCGGCGGCGCAGGCTCATGCGGGCGACAGCCCGCGTGAAGCGAGCGCAGCGAGCGGCCGCAGCCATCGTCCTGCCAGCACCTGGCAACGCATCGGCCGCAACATGCCAAAGACGGTCGGTGACATCGGCTTCAACATGGTGGTGCATCCGCGCGATGCAGATACTTGCTGGGTTCTGCCCATGGATGGTTCGACGGTGTGGCCGCGCACCAGTGTTGCGGGCAAGCCAGCGGTGTATGTGACGAGCAATGGCGGCAAGACCTGCCGTCGGCAGGACGCCGGCATGCCAACGTTGCAGGCTTGGTGGACCGTAAAGCGGCAGGCGATGTGCGGCGATACGCGTGATCCATTCGGCTTGTACTTCGGCACATCGAACGGCGAGCTGTGGATGAGCCGCGACGAAGGAACCAAGTGGCAGTGCATCGCACGCCACTTGCCCGAGATCTACGCGGTGGAAGCGGCTGAGCTCGGCTGAGTTGAGTTGAATTGACACCATGCGCGTGCTCATCCCCACGCCCTTGCGCTCCTACACCGCCAATGTTGCCTGGGTCGAGGCGCAGGGCGCCAACCTCGACGCGCTCGTCAACGACCTCGACCGCCAGTACCCGGGCATCCGCTTTCGCATGATCAACGAACAAGGCCAGATGCGGCTGCATGTGCGCTTCTTCCTCAACGCGGTGGCGGTGCACGACATGGCCCTGCCGCTCGCGCCGACCGACGAGCTGTGCATCGTGCAGGCGTTGAGCGGGGGCTAGGGATTTGTACGGCGGAATTGATCACACGAAGAGCACGAAGGAAGGGCGTCAACCCCTGAGCACGCCGAGAACACCGAGAACTGCGACAAGCGACGCGTTCTTCTGGGCCATCGCTGCAAGCGAGCGGCGCTGTGGTGCAGCCCTTCTGGAATCCTTTCTTCGTGCTCTTTGTGTGAAAAGCAATGTCGACGCCGGCTCCACCCGTTCGACGTGGACCATGAAGGCGCACTCAAGCGCCTCACCCAGGACCGTGCGCGCTGGGATCGCCTGCTCATCACGCGCAGCCTGGCTGCACTCGAGCGTGCCGAGCAGCTGGCCGCCGCACAGGGGGCGAGCCTCGAGCCCTACGCACTGTGGTACAGCAACAAGAACGTCTGGGCCGAGGCGCTGCCGTTTGTTTCCACCACGGTGCACCTGACGTTTCCCGCACGCATCGGTGTGCTGCTGCATCACATCATGGAACACACCGCGCACCATGTGCCGATGAGCGTGCCGCTGGATCACCTGCGCACTGCACAGAAGCTGCTCGAAGAAAAACTCCCCGGCGCGATCATCATCCAGCGCTTTTCCTGGCGCTGGTACTTCCGCACTGCGCGGCGCTGCAAGCTCTATGACTTCGCGGCGCTGCGCTGGACCGACTTCAAGGGGCGAGCGGTCGTGGCTTGATGCCAGCGTCGCACCAGGGGCTGCGGAATTTTCTCAACTGCCGACCGCGACCATCGACAGCGACCATCGGCCGCGACCATCACCGCGGCGCACCCGGCACTGGCGCCGCCACCGGCAGCAGCACCTCGTTGCGCCGCATGAACCAGGGTGTGAGCGGGCCGTTGTAGGCGGCAAAGCGCGCGGCGCCCGTGACGGTGAGGCCGGCGGCCTTGGCATCGGCGCGCAACGCCGCTTCATTCTCGGCAAAGTTGCTCTCGCTCCACGTGCCCGAGTAGCGCCGCACCGCGAGCCATTGCGCGTCCAACGCGCGCAGCTTGACCGTGGCATCGGTCGGCCGAGGCGCCGTGTCGAGCGTGAAGCGCGCTGGCAACACGAACTGCATCACCTCGCCACCGCTGCTGCCTGCGCTGCGCTCAGTCACCACGGGCGCGGTCATCTCGATCTTTTCGCCAGCCTGGCCCGGCGCATTCATCACCACCGGCGCCGTCATCTCGATCTTCTGCTGCGCGACGTTGCTGCCGGCGATGTAGTTGAACAGGCGCCGGAACGCCGTGTTGCGCGAATCCGCCACCGTCTCGGCCACGACGAAGGGCGCGTAGCGCCGCAACTCGAAGGTGGCGAAGGTCTTCTCGACGGTGAAGGCGGGCTCTTCGATGGCCATGGCGGGCGATGCGGGCAGGGCCGTGGCGACTGCGGCGGCAATGGCGACGGCGAGGGTGAGGACTGAGCGGCGTTGCAGAGTCATGAATTCAATCAAGATGGTTCACATGCAGCGGTGGCACGCGCTGCGACCACGGCTGCGCGCCTTCGAGCTGCGCGGCCAGTTGCAGCAGGACGTGTTCCTGCGCGGGGTGCGCGCCCAGTTGTACACCGATCGGCAGGCCATTGGCGTGCATGGCCAGCGGCAGCGAGATTGCCGGTGTGCCCATGATGTTGTGCGGCAGGGTGAATTGCGCGATCGGGCGGTACAAGGCTTCGGCGATCGCGTCATACGGCACGTCGCTGCGGCCCAGGTTGTAGTTGCCCCAGGGCTCGGCGGTGCGCGTGGTGGTCGGCGTGAGCCACACGTCATAGGGCGCAATGAAGTTGCCGAGCGTTCGGCGCGCGCGGTTGAGCGCCGCCATCGCGTTCTGGAACTGCGCAGGGGTCATGCGGCAGGCGTGCTCCCAGATCTGCAGCACCACGGGCTCCAGCGTGTCAGGCCCCGGCTGCAGGCCGGTGCGGCTTGCATACAGCGCGATGCGCGCATCAAAGCCAAAGAACCAGATCTCCATCATGTCGCGCAAGGCGGCCAGGCCGTCGAACTGCGGTGCCGCTTCTTCGACGTGATGACCCATGTCCGCCAGCATTGCGCCGGTGGCGCGCACGGCGGCAATCACGCCCTCGTCCACCGGCAGGCCCATCAGCGGCGTGGTAGTGAGCGCCATGCGCAGTGGGCGCGGTGTTTGCGTGGCGAGCACGGCATAAGGCTCAGCGGGCTTTAGGATCACGAACGGATCGCCGGGCTGCGGCACGGCCAGGCAGTCGAGCATGGCAGCGGCGTCGCGCACGCTCTTGGTCTGCACGAAATTGGTGGCCAGCCCATAGCCGTTCTCATCGAGCATCGGGCCAAAGGAGATGCGGCCGCGCGAGGGCTTGAACCCCACGCCACCGCACCAGCTGGCGGGGATGCGGATCGATCCCGCGATGTCCGAGCCATGCGCAATCGGCACCATGCCCGCCACCACCGCCGCCATGCCGCCGCCAGTGGAGCCGCCGGCCGAGTAGCCATGGCGCCATGGCGTGGAGGTGTTGCCATACAGCGCATTCTCGGTGGTGCCGGCCATCGAGTACTCGGGCGCGTTGGAGCGGCCGATGATGTTCACGCCGCTGGCGCGCAGGAGCTCCGCAACATGCGTGTCCTGCGGCGCCACCATGCCGCGGCACAGCCGCGAGCCGAACCCGATTCTGCGGCCGGCCTCGTGCCCGAACACATCCTTGATCAGCAGCGGCACGCCACGAAAGGGCCCGGTGCCGAGCTGCGCTTCATCGAGCGCGGCGATGCGATCGGGATAGATCTCGACCACCGCGTTCAGTTGCGGGTTGAGCGCCTCGATCGCCGCCAGCGCAGTGATCGCCAGCTCGCGCGGCGTGACCTCGCCGTTGGCGACCAGTTGGGCGAGACCGAGGGCGTCGTGGCGGGCGTAGTCGGTGAGCTGCATGGCGTCATGTGGGGGGCGGGTCAGGTGGCAGGCGCGTCAGGCGGCAGACAGATTTGCAACTGAGTCTACGGCGATAGCCATCCGCTTTCGGCGCAGGCTGCCGATCGGGTTCGCGACCCGACCGGTCCATGCGAGTCGCTGGGCACCTCGCTAAACGGCACGCAGCTGATGCGATCGCGGTCGGCTGGTCCTTGCAACGCCTGCGTCATTTGCGACTGTCACATTTCAGACGTCTCGTTCAACCCGTGGCCGTTCATGCTGGTTCTGATCAACCTCGACAGCGCGACGGAACGCCGCGCGCGCATGACGCGCCAGTTGCAGGCGCAGGGCCTGCCGTTCACGCGCGTGGGCCTCGACTTCCGGCGGCTTGCGCGCAGCGAAGTCGCGCACCAGGTGCGCGAGCGCTTTCCCAGCCTGCATGTCGACATGCGCAAGCTCTCGGGCGCCGAGATCGGCTGCTGGGCCTCGCACCTGACCGCGTGGCAGAGCCTGGCTGACGGCAAGGCGGCGACGATGGCGGTGATCGAGGACGATCTGGTGCTGGCGCCGCAGTTTGGCGCGGTAGTCGACACGCTGCTGGCCACGCAGCCAGCTGCGCTGCCCCTCGATCTCATCTACCTCGGCACCTCGTCGCGCAACCTGTCGCAGCGGCGGCAGCTCGCGGTCGGGGAGCTGGCAATCCACATGCCGGTCGGCGTGATCTTCAACACCTGGGGGTATGTCATCCGGCGTGAATGGGTGCGCGCGTTTTTTAAGCACGGTGGCAAGGTCGACTTGCCGATCGATCATTTCATCGGTGGACGTGCGCGCTGGTGTGCGCCAAGGATTGGCGTGCTGCAACCGAGGCTGGTGACGGAGGACGCGGAGCTTGGCCGCGCCTCGCAGATCGCGCCGCACACGCCGCGCCTGGATCGCGCCACCGTCGTCGAGGCGGCGCGGCGCGCCGTGCTGGCGAGCCCCCTGAGCGATCTGTACTACCGCACGGTGTAC
>JBIIZX010000001.1:0-36027 GCA_044346055.1 Burkholderiaceae bacterium
CTATCTGATCGGCTTTGCGCTGTACCGGCGCAGCGGGTTCAATGCGCTGGTCAACCCGGTCGCGATCCCGGTCGTGCTGCTCGTGCTGGTGCTGTGGTCCACGGGGACGCCGTATGCCAGCTACTTCGAGGGCGCGCAGTTCGTCCACTTTCTGCTCGGCCCGGCCACGGTGGCCCTGGCGATTCCGCTGTACGAGCAGGCGGCCAAGCTGCGCCGGGTGTGGTTGGCGCTCACTGTGGGGCTGATCGTTGGCGTGGTGGTCGCGATCACGTCGGCGGTGGTGATCGCGTGGCTGCTCGGCGCCTCGCCAGCCACGCTGGCCTCGCTCGCGCCCAAGTCGGTGACGACACCCGTTGCGATGGGCGTGTCGGAGAAGATCGGCGGCATTCCCTCGCTCACCGCGGTGATGGTGGTGCTGACCGGCATGGTCGGCGCGACTCTGGCGACCTTTGTGTTCAACGCGCTGCGGATCAAGAGCTACGTGGCGCGCGGCTTTGCGATCGGCCTGGCTGCCCACGGTCAGGGCGTGGCACGCGCTTTCATCGTCAACCAGGAAGCAGGCGCCTTCGCCGGTCTGGCCATGGGACTCACGGCACTGGCCACAGCCCTGCTTGCGCCATGGCTGGCGCCGTTGCTGCTGGGGTGGTTGAGGTGAGGATTGAGGATTGAGGATTGAGGATTCGGACTCCCGGCAGCGGACTCCGACTACCTCATCGCCCGTACATCGCCCGAGCCGGCCTTCTTGACCGTCAGTTGCGGGCTGCCGCGATAGCGGACGTCGCCGCTGCCGGCAATATCGACCTGCAGCGCTTCGGCGGCGTGCACGCGCACGTCGCCGCTGCCGCGGATGCGCACGGCCACCTGGCGCGCCTCCAGATTCTCGGTGTGCACGTCGCCCGAACCGCTGACGTTCACACCCAGGCTGCCGGCACGACCGCCGGCGGTGAAGTCACCGCTGCCGTTGATCGACAGAGCCACGGCATCGGCCTCGATCCGGTCGATCACGATATCGCCCGAACCACGCACCACTGCCTCGAAGATCGGTGCCTTGATGATGTCGCCGCGCACATCGCCGGAGCCGCGGATCAAAATGCCGTTCATCTGCTTGAACTCGACCGTGACATGCATCTTGTTGCGCGTGTGAATCGAGGTGTTCGACTTCAGGCCCACCACCAGCCGCTCGCTCTCGATGGTCGTGGTGATGAGCGGCACCACGTTGTCGTCACCGCGCACCACAACGCGCTCGGTATCACTCGCCTTCAGTTGCACGTCCACCGGCCCGGTAATCGTCAGCGCCTTGAAGCCGGTCAGGGCGCGGGCCTCCTCGATGACGTTGCCCGAGCCGTCCACGCGCTTGCCATCGCCAATCTGGATCGTCAGGGCCTGCACGGGGGCCGCGAACAGCACACCCATGACCGACACCGGCAGCAGGAGAGTCAGCAAGGCCCGACGCCAAGCCTGCGCTGCGGCGGCAAGACGGTGGCGGTGCGGAGCGAAGGGGGCAGACATGACATTTCTCCGGTCAATGGACGGCGGCAGTATGAGCCGGCGGGCGCGGCAGGTGGCGCGGCTGCGATGCTCGGCAAAAAGTCAGGGATGAAGTGCAGTTGCGCCGGCTGGACGCTGGCCCGGGAACTTGCACCTGGACTTTGCCGGGGCTCCTGACAGAACGCTGGCAGGAGCTCTGGCGCACAGTGCGTCGGTCGTCTCACACGACCTCTGCGCTCACGCCAAACCTTCAACCGGAGACCCCGATGACTACGAAAGACGCACTGACCTGGTTCGAGATCCCCGCGGCCGACCTGGCCCGCGCCACCCAGTTCTACGAAGCCGTGCTGCAGCGCCCGCTGCGCCACGAAGTCATGGGCCCGATGGCGATGGCGGTGTTCGACTACGCCGAGCCGGGGGTCGGGGGCTGCCTGGCCTCAGGGCCGGGGCTCACGCCAGGCGCGCAGGGCGGCGTCGTGTACCTGAACGCGGCGCCCTCGATCGACGCAGCGCTGGCGCGCGTGCCGGCCGCTGGTGGCAAGGTCGTGGTGCCGAAAACGCCGCTTCCCGGCGCGATGGGCGCGTTTGCACGGATCATCGACTGCGAAGGCAATCTAGTCGGCCTGCACGCCGCCTGACGGGCATCATTGCGCCATGGCCACGCCAATCGCCTCCGCTACTGACGCACAAGCGCGGCGGCGCCGCGCCTGCGCCAGGCCCGCGGCAGGCAAAGGGCACGGAGAGCTTGAACACCTGCGCAACCTCGGCCCGCAGTCGCAACGCATGCTGCAGTCAGCCGGCATATCGCTACCGCAACTGCGGCGTCTAGGTGCAGTGCAGGCTTTTTGCAAGGTGCGCGCGGTCGCACCAACGGCGTCGCTGAACCTGCTCTACGCGCTGGTCGGGGCCCTGGAGGATCTCGACTGGCGCGACGTCCGCCGCACGCGCAAGCTCGCCTTGCTGATGGCACTCGAAGACGCACAGCGCGCGCTATCGGCCCGCAAGACCGCCACCAAGGACAGCCTGCTGGCCCTGCGCAACATCGGACCTGCCATGCGGCGCGACCTGACGCTGCTGGGCGTGCGCAGCGCCGCGCAGCTGGCGCGACACGAGCCCGATCGCCTTTACCAGCGCCTGCAGAAGATCACCGGCCAGCGCCATGACCCTTGCGTGTGGGACACGTTCGCTGCGGCGGTGCATCAGGCGCGCACTGGCGAGGCCTTGCCGTGGTGGCACTTCACGGCCCGGCGCAAGCAGCGCATGGCGGCGGGAACATTCTTGACGCTACCGGCACTGCGGGCACAGGCGCCGCAGCGAACAACGGCGAGAACGAGGCAGCAGACGCAGCAGCAAACAAAGCATCGCAGGAAGATGCCGGCAGCGCGCAAGCAAACGCAACCGATCAAGCGTCGTTAGCCTCACCCTGATGCGCCGTGCCGACCGCCTGTTCGAGATCGTGCACTACCTGCGCGGCCGGCGTCTTACCACGGCGCGCCAGCTCGCCGAGTGGCTCGAAGTCTCCGAGCGCACGATCTATCGCGATGTGGCCGATCTGCTTGCCAGCGGTGTGCCAATCGACAGCGAGGCGGGTGTCGGCTATCGCATCCGCGCAGGCTTCGACCTGCCGCCGCTGATGTTCAGCTTCAACGAGATCGAGGCCCTGACCATTGGCGCACGCTTTGTCGAAAGCTGGGGCGGGCCGGGGCTGGCGCAGGGGGCACGCTCGGCGCTGGCCAAGATCGCAGCCGCGCTGCCGCAGGACAAGCGCGCGGCACTCGAGTCCTCGCGCCTGTTTGCGCCAGGCTTCTTTGTCGATCCAATGCCGGGGGAGCGGCTGGAGGCCGTGCGCCAGGCGCTGGCCGAGCGGCGCGTGGCTGCGATGACCTACAAGGATGGCGACGGCACCGCATCAGAGCGGCGCGTGCGGCCACTCGGTCTGTACTTCTGGGGCCAGACGTGGTCGTTGGCCGCCTGGTGCGAGCTGCGCCAGGACTTTCGCAATTTTCGGCTCGACCGGATCATGGCGCTCACCGTCCTGCCCGAGCGCTTTGCCGATGAACCGGGGCAGCGGCTCGAAGACTTCGTGCGGAAGATGCAGGCCGAGAGCTAGGCTGCGGCTCGTTCGCCGCCGCAAAGCATCGGACCCGAATCGCGCTGCCCCGCAACGATCAGTTGCAGGCGGCGGCGCACCATCTCGCTGTGCGAACGCAGGGCGTACAGCTCGTCGGCGTGCGACAGCGGCACGGTGGTGCGGCCAACCGTGGCAATCAGATTGGCAAGCCAGCACGGCAGGTCGCGCTGCATCAGCGGCGGGCCGCTGCGGCTGGCGCCGCCTTGCACGAAGGCGAGATCAATCTGCTCGTTGGGATCACGCAGCCGGCGCAGGTTGTCGGGCGCGCCCTGCGCGCTGCGCATCTCAACCAGGATGCCAAAGCGCTTGAGCTCCTCCACGTAGCGCTTGCCGAACTCGTGATGCGCGCCCTGCTGTGAGCCCGTGGCAAGCACCACGCGCCGCGGCGGCATCGGATCGACCCAGAGCCATGCGACCCACAGATACGCGACCCACAGCGCCAGCAGGACGAGCAATCGCACCGGCGCGAGAAAGAGGGCCAGGTCGCGCAGCGAGAGGATGCTTTCCTTGAATGGCCGCGGCATGCAGGCGCACGTTAAAGCGCGTGGTCGACGGCGCCGGTTGAGCCGCCTGGGCTGAGGAGCTCGAGCCGCTTGACGCGAAGGGCGCTGCGAACGTTGCCGCTTGATGTCGCCGCTTGATGTTGCCGCTTGGAGTTGGGTTTCGCCGCGGCCTGCGCCCGCGCTAGTACCGGATCGCGCAGCCCTGAAAGGTCTGGGCGCCGAGCCGGGCGATGACGCTGGCGCCATAGGCCGCTTCGGCGTTCAGATTCAGGCACAGGCCCTCGGTGAACTGGATGCGCAGCGTGCCGCCATCGAGCTGCGACCAGGCGTCAAAGGTGCGAGTGTTGCCCTCCACCAGGCTGGGCTTGGCGAAGGCGCTGCCAGCAAAGCGCACGGGCTGCAGGGTGAGCCGGCGCAGCGTGGCTTGCGCCGGTGTGGCGACAAAGCCCCAAGGCGCGTCCGTGCCGGTGGCGGCCAGCAGCACATTGGGCGGCAGATCCGTCGGTAGGCCGTTGCAGTCGGCAACGTACCCGATCACCCGATAGAGACGATTGGCAGTCACTGTCTTGCCCGCGACGCTGCCGCGCAGCTCCACATAGATCGGGCGGTCCTGCTGGCTCATCACGGGGCGCACCGCGGCGATCGCATTGGTCAGCGCCGCATCCGGCGACTTGTCCTGCACCTCAAGGGGGGCGTTGCTGCCACAGCGAGTGAAGACCAGTCCGTTGGAGGTCTCCATCGCAAAGCCGCGCAGATCGACGCTTTTATCAAGACTCGCCTGCGCGCTGGCGATGCCAGGCAGCGCAAGGGCACAGGACAGCAGGAGCGGGAGAAGGTGGGATCGGACAGCCATGGCAGCCACGCTTGAGGTCAACAAGATGATCAAAGCGAACAAAGTGAGAAGACAAAAAAAAGCCGCGCGCAGTATCGCGCGCGGCATTGCTTGGCAAAACCCGAAATTACATGTTCGGGTAGCCGGTGGAGGCAGCCGGGTTGAACAGCTCGATCCGCTCCGCAGCCGGGACCTTGAGGTCATAGCGCGGGTCGGTGGTCTCGATGCCGAGGTAACGGCGCATCGCGTCGTGCACATGGCGCGGAGTGATGGTCACGCCCGGCGCGGCCGCATCGGCGACGACGGCACCGGTGGTCGGGTTGATGCGCTGGCGCTCGTGACGCGGGCCGCTGGCGCCGAACACGCGGTTGGCCCAGGGAGCGTTGGCTTCCATGATGATCGACGAGCCCACCGACCAGTGGTCCTTGCCCATCTGGTTGTTGAGCGCCGTACGGCCGAACTCCGAGTACACCCGCACCATGATGCGGTTGGTCATGTTGAGCGCCGCCGACTGTTGCCAGATGAAGTCGACCATGCGCAGCAGCTGCGGCAGGTTGTTTTGCATCGCCGGGTCGTTGTTGCTGTGGGTGTCGAAGCCGCCGCTTTGCAACTGGATCGTGGAGGTGATCCCGGACTGGGCCGCGATCAACGCCACGTGCGCGTTCGCGAAATTGGCGTCGAACGTAGCCGGCAGGAACTGCGCCACACGTGCCAACAGCGCACGCGACTCCGAGGCCTGCAGGAACTGGTCGGAAACCGTGGCAAAGCGCGGCAGAGTGGTCGGACTGGCCTTGAAGGCGGCCATGCGCTCGGCGCGCGCAGCCAGCACCTTGTCCAGGTCCTGCTGCTTCATGAAGTCATTGGTGGCCGAGGCCGAATTTGGCGACAGCAGCGCGCGGAAACTGGCCGCGTTGGGAATAGGCGTAGGCGCAGCCAGACCCACCGACCTCATGAAGCCGCCGGCATTCAGCCAGGGCATGGGCAGGCCCTTGCCCTGCTTGTTCGCATGCAGCTCATTAAGCGTCGGATAGCCCATGTCCAGGCGACCGGTCGCGTTGGCCTGAGTGCCGGCACCGTGGTCGTTGGTCTCGCTATGCAGGCCGTTAACGACGAGCGTATGCGGAAAGTAATTGGAGAAGAAGTCCTGCGTGCTGCCGCGGTTGCCCGCGACCCCGAACGGTGCCACGCGAAGATTGCCAGCCTGGACGATGTTGCGGATAGTGCCAGCCTGCGCGTAGACATTGATAGCCGGGTTGTTGCGCGGGTCCACCCATGAGCTCTGGTCAATACCGCCCGAGGCGTGGATGTTGATGAGAACCTTGCCCGTGTACAGGTTGGCTGCCTCGGCACCCGCCACCGGGACGTAACCCCACCAGGGGATCGTCACGCCGGTTGCCCCAAGCAGCTTGAAAAAGTCTCTGCGTTCCATGTTGCTACTCCGTTTCTTGGCCGGTGGCGTTTATTCGAACAGGAACTTGGCGTCGCCGATCATGTAGGCGACGACAGCGGCCCAGGCACGGCCCGTGTAGTTCGGGTCGTTAGTGGCGTTCAGCCCGCAGTTGACCGGGCGGGTTGGCGCCGTGGCACGGTCATTCCAGACGTCGGTGAACAGCTTCACCGTGCGCAGCACCTCCGGATGATCTGCCGGAAGGTTTTCCTTGAGCAGCCAGTTGTGCATATAGCGGGCGTTCGCGGTGATCGCTGCCAAGCCCTGCGGCGTGGCCGGCGTATCCGTCAGAGCAACGCTCGGGAACAACATGCGGCTGCCCGCAGCACGGCCGAAGTCGGTTTGCACCATGCCGCAGCTCAAGGTGGAGGTGAGGCCGTCCATGACGGTGGTCTGCAACATCGTGTATTCCTTAGCGCGCTGAGTGCGGGTGTTGCCATCGAAGTCGCCGAAGTTCAGCGCTGCACCGTTGCCGTAGTTGATCGGCAGGCTGTTGCCGGTGGTGACGTTGAAGCCGTTGAACGTGGTGCCCGTGGTGGCCTGCAACTTGGCGTTGAGCATCGTCGTCATCAGCAGGTTGACGCTGCCCAGGTCAAAAAGCTCGGCAGCGCGGCCGCTGCTCATGCCGGTCACACCTTCGGCGCGGAACCAGTTGGACATCACCAGATCGACGATCAGCTCCTTGACGTTGTAGGTCATCGAGAACCGCGCGGCGATGGCGTCAAACTCGGTCTGCTGCGCGTTGTAGGCAGCGCGGCGGCCGGCGTACTGCGGGCTGGTGGGGTCGGTCGGCGCTTTCAGCGGCGCGCGTCCGAACACCGCCTCGTACCAGAAGTACACACCACCCAGGGCGAAGCGTGCATCGCCGGCAACCTGCTGGCCGATCCACTGCAGGGCAGTGCGGCTGCCGGTGACGCCACCGGGCATGGCAATGCCGCCGTAGCCCGGTGCCTTGCCATCACGGAACCAGTTGTCGCCCTGCTTGAAGAACTCCATGCCGGCGGCATCGTTCGGGTAGCTGGTGTTGCGGTAGCTGGCCGGCAGTGCCGTGGGCACGCTGTTCACCATGTTGGGCAGATAGCGGTTGTTCTCCGCCCAGTTCTGCCAGCCGGCCGCGATCGGATCGATCACGTCGTGGCACACGGCGCAGCCGGGGTTCTCAACGGTCGGCACGATGAACGTGCGGCCATCTTCGATCGGGCGCGCAGCCAGCGCCGTCACATCGGTGGCCAGGAACTGCCACGCCATGACGTTAACGCGATGACGGTTGCGGTTGGTCGGCGTGGTCGGAAAGCTGTCGAGCCAAGCCTGCGTGGACAGCACACCGGCGTGCTCGCGCATGCCGCCCAGTCGCTCGGGGATGCGCGCCGGGCGCCACTCGTTGTTGTCGGTGGCGTTGGCAAACGGCTCGAGCACCTGGGCGCCCATGAATTGCGCCATCACCGGATTGACCACGGTGTAGTTGCCCTGGACGATGTCCTTCCAGGACTTGTCGTTCTTGACCACATACTTCAGGAGCTCGATCGGCTCACGGCGCACCGCAGTGTCAAACGCGCCGCCCGAGTTGCCGACGTTGGCGAGCATCGGGAAGTCGTTGTTGGACAGGCCGCGGTTATTGGCGCGTGCCACGACCCGGTTGACGAGGAACACGCTCATGCCGGTCTCGTCGAGGAACCGGTCAAAGGTGGGGCCCTGAAGGAAGCTGCGGATCGTCGTGCGCAGGGCCTGCTCGTTGGCCGAAGCGGCAGCGAGCTCAGCCGCGGTCGGGTTGCGGCCGGCGAACATGGTGGCGGCCTTGGCCAACGTTGCGCCGTTGTCCATCAGCGACACGCCGGTCCAGAACGAACCGGACATCCCCGGCGGCGGCGGCAAATTGGTCGGCGGCGCGGTGGGCGGCGCGGTCGAAGGACCGGTGTTCGACGCCGAATCGCCTCCGCCGCTGCAACCAGCCATGAGCGCGACAGCGACCATGGAGGCGCACAGAGTGCGGCCGAAAACGGATGTTGTGGTGCTAGTGCCTCTCATCGCTTTGCTCCTGTGAGGTCGGGCAAATCCAAACGCTGAGCGGATGCTGCAGTCGACGCGAACAAATCTCACTCCGCAAGACGGATGACCCAAGCCGGCCCGGCGCCGGCTGCCACCCTGCCTGGATCGCCGTTTTGAGAGGGAAAACGGGGTGAAATGGGGGGTTCGGCCGGGAGCGACAAAAGCCACGCGGCAATACGTTTGCAGGCCGGAAAAACGACGTCGGGAGGCTCGTTTTCCCCCCTCAAAGGTCGCCGTGCAAAAAGCCCGGCGGGCAACTTGCCCCGCCGTAGAGGGTTTTTGACGCTCCGGCAGGCAGCTTCCAGGCTTGGGCGACGCGATGGCGCCCAAACGCATCGACATTTGGACCGATGGGCCGCGGCGCGCGGCTGCGATAGTGTCGGCACATGTCACTCGACACGCCGCCCCACACCGCCACCGCCGACGCAGACGCAGACGGAGAGCGCAATGCGCTCGATGCGCTGCCGCCGCCTGCGCTCGAGCCCTTTTGCCTGGCCCATCCAGAGGCCACGTTGATCCCTGCCGAGCGGCTGGGATCGGAGGGGCTCGACCTGTCCTATGCCAGCACGCTGCTTGCGGCGGGCCGCCTGAACGCCGCGCAACTGAAGGTGCTGTCCGAAGGCTTTGCGCTTTACTGGGCCCGCTGCAACGTGCTCTTTGCGCGCGCGCCCGGCGGCTGGTTTGCGCCGCGCCGTACCAATTTGCTGGTGGTCGACGACGGTGCACCCGTGGTGCCTTACTTTGAGCCGTTTGCCGGCACCTCGGCGCAGCTGTGGCGCTCGGATCTCGACACCAACGCCGAGTTCGTGGCTTACCTGCTGCTGCACATGGAGCGCCAGTCGCTGCTGCGCCAGGTGCGCCCGACCCTGGTGCTCAATCTCAGCTACTGGCTGCTGCGCAGCGACGCCGAGCTGGCAGCATTCAGCGCTGGCGCCGCAGCGGCCCGCCGTCCCGATGCCGCGGCCTACGTGCACCTGTCGCAGGCGCACGCATGGCTCAAGCAGTCATTCCACCCGGCACTCAAGCAGCCGACCGCTGCGCTCGACGAGCCCTACCTGGAAGTGAGCGGCGCCAATCTCTATGTGCCCAAGCGCTGCCAGGGTGAACTGGTGGCGCTGTGCGAACAGTTTGAGCGCGCCGTGCACGCAACGCTTCAGGTGCACGCAGTGGCTACTGCGGAACCGCAGGCTGCGGCGCTCGATGCGCTGTGCAATTGGCTGGAGCAAGCGCAGGCGCATCTGGTGATCGTGGCGCAGGACGGGCGCACGCTGTGGGCGCCCGATAGCCGCGACGCCAGCGCCGTGCGCCGTGCACTGGCCGACGTCGCCGCGCCCGCATTGCGCAGCCTGAACGCCGACTTTCAGGTGGTGCACGAGCGCACCCGGCGCTTTTTCGACGCGCTGCTCGAGCCAGCATCGCTGCCGACCTCCTGCGCGGTGCTGGAGACCGGCGGTGGTGCCTATGTCGATGCCGAGCGACGCGCCGTGGTCTATGAGCTGAAGCAGCCTGGCTTCAACGCGCTGCAGGTGCCTGCGCCGCCCTATCACCGCCTGCTGCTTGGCGCACGCGTGATGCACGAGTGGGGCCATCTGGCCCATGCAGGCAAGATCATTTACGTGCCGGCGGCCCGCCAGGCCGAGATCCAGCAGGCACGCGCAACGTTGGGCGAGCAGTTCCTGCGCGTGCTCGGCAATGTGCCGGAGCGCATGCGCGACGAGGTCGAGCGCGCGCTGCGCGAGATCAGCCGCGCCCCGGCCGAGCGCCCGCGCCTGTTGGCTCGCAAGACCATGGCGCGGGTGGGCGATTACCTGGCCAACCTGATGAGTTCGCGCCTGCTACCACCCGCGGAGATGCAGGCCTATGTGCGCACCAACGTGCGCCATCACTTTGACGAGAACCTGGACTTGGTGAGCGACCTGGCGCGCTACGCCTACGAGGTGCACTACCTCGCCCTGGCCGGCATGGACCGCAGCTACTTCTACGACACCTCGCGCTTTGGCGCGTACTTCATCAACACCGGCATCGTCAGCCGCGCCGATGCCGACGCGTTGTTCGACGCCGCAGGGCGGGTGCTGGCGTGTTGGGAGATCGATCAGTCAAAGATGCGGATTCAGGATTCGGGATTCGGGATTCAGTGAAGGCGGCTGCGGCCCCGCTTTTCCCGGAATCCAGAATCCAGACTCCCGAATCCCAGCCCTACTCCACCGCCTTGACCATGTCCTCGACGACCTTCTTGGCGTCGCCGAAGACCATCATCGTCTTGTCCATGTAGAACAGATCGTTGTCGAGTCCCGCATAGCCCGCGGCCATCGAGCGCTTGTTGACGATGACCTGACGCGCCTTGTAGGCCTCGAGAATCGGCATGCCGGCGATCGGGCTCTTGGGGTCCTTGGCGGCCGGGTTCACCACGTCGTTGGCGCCGAGCACGAGCACGACATCGGTATCGGAAAAGTCCGGGTTGATGTCTTCCATCTCGAACACCTGGTCGTACGGCACCTCAGCCTCGGCCAGCAGCACGTTCATGTGGCCCGGCATGCGGCCGGCCACCGGGTGAATCGCGTAGCGGACGTTGATGCCTTTTTTCTTCAGCTTGTCGGCCAGTTCTTTCAGCGGATGCTGCGCGCGCGCCACCGCCAGTCCGTAGCCCGGCACGATGATCACGCTATCGGCATTGCCGAGCAGAAAACCGGCGTCCTCGGCCGAGCCGCTTTTCACCGGCCGCTGCGTGCCGTCCCCGGCTGCCGCCTGCCCCGCCTCCTGGCCAAAGCCACCCAGGATCACGTTGATGAACGAGCGGTTCATCGCCTTGCACATGATGTAGCTGAGGATGGCACCCGACGAGCCCACCAGCGAGCCCGCGATGATCAGCATCGGGTTGTTGAGCGAAAAGCCGATGCCAGCGGCCGCCCATCCCGAGTAACTGTTGAGCATCGACACCACCACCGGCATGTCAGCACCGCCAATCGGGATGATGATCAGCACTCCGAGCACAAAGGCCAGTGCCAGCATCAGCCAGAACGGCAGCCAGTCCAGCGTTGCGACAAACCACAGACCGGCCAGGATCATCGCGATGCCCAGTGCCAGGTTGAGCATGTGCTGGCCCGCAAACACCACGGGCGCGCCCTGGAACAGGCGGAACTTGTACTTGCCCGAGAGCTTGCCAAAGGCGATCACCGAGCCCGAGAACGTGATGGCGCCGACAAACGCGCCGATAAAGAGCTCGATGCGGTTACCCACCGGCAGCTTGCCGCCCTTTGCAACGATATTGAAGGCCCAGGGCTCGGCCACACACGCAATGGCGATGAACACTGCCGCCAAGCCGATCATGCTGTGCATGAAGGCGACCATCTCGGGCATCTTGGTCATCGGCACGCGGTTGGCCATGATGGTGCCGGCCGTGCCGCCGATCACCAGGCCGAGCAGCACCCAGCCCATGCCCACGGTGGCAACCTGCGGCGCGAGCTTGTAGATGAGCGCCACCGTGGTCACGACGGCGATCGCCATGCCGATCATCCCGAAGGCATTGCCCAGCCGCGAGGTGGTCGGATGCGACAGGCCCTTGAGCGCCTGGATGAAGCAGACGCTGGCAACCAGATAAAGGAGGACGACGAGGTTGAGGCTCATGTCGCGGCCCTCGTCGTTCTCGCGCAGGCGGGGACCCAGTGACTTACAAGCCAGGTACAAAGCCAGCAACGACGCTGGGTCCCCGCCTGCGCGGGGACGACACCAATGGTGCTCATCACGCCTGACGCGGGTGTCATTCCCGCGCAAGCGGGAATCCACTTCGTCGCACCGCCCAAGGAGGTTCCCGTGTGCGCGGGAACGACACAGCGCTGATTCATCACGCCCCCTCCTTCTTTTCTTTCTTCTTGAACATTTCCAGCATTCGCCGCGTCACCAGAAACCCGCCGAACACGTTCACCGCGGCCAGCGCCACCGCGGCCACCCCCATGAACTTGCCAAGTGGCGTCTCGGTCAGCGCCGCAGCGAGCATGGCACCGACGATCACGATCGCCGAGATCGCATTGGTCACGCTCATGAGCGGCGTGTGCAGCGCCGGCGTGACGTTCCACACCACGTGGTAGCCAACGTAAATCGCCAGCACGAAGATGATGAGATTGATGACGATGGGGCTGAGGGCTTCCATAAGGGCTCCGTGATCCGCGAGCCGTGATCCGTGATCCGATCGTCCGCGCCAGGCACGGATCACGGATCACCGATCACGGATCACTTCTTCCTGATCTCGCCGTCCTTGCACAACAGGCAGGCGGCGACGATGTCGTCTTCGAGGTTGACGGTGAACTGGCCTTCCTTGTCGAAAACGAGCTTGAGAAAGTCCAGCAAGTTGCGGGCGTACAGCGACGAGCTGTCGGTGGCCACGGTGGCCGGGAGGTTCGGCTGGCCGATGATGTAGACGCCGTGCTTGACCACGGTTTTGCCCAGCTCAGAGACCGCGCAGTTGCCACCCTGCTCCACCGCCATGTCGAGGATCACCGAGCCCGGCTTCATGCTCTGGACCATCTCCTCGGTCACAAGGATCGGCGCCTTGCGGCCCGGAATCAGCGCGGTGGTGATCACGATGTCGGCAGCCGCAATGCGCTTGGCCACTTCGGCGGCCTGCCGCTTCATCCAGGCCTCGGGCATCGGGCGCGCGTAGCCGCCCACGCCCTTGGCGATCTCGCGCTCTTCATCGGTCTCAAACGGCACGTCGATGAACTTCGCCCCGAGCGACTCGATCTGCTCCTTGACCGCGGGGCGCACGTCGCTGGCCTCGATCACCGCGCCCAGGCGCTTGGCCGTGGCAATGGCCTGCAGGCCCGCGACGCCGGCCCCCAGGATGACCACGCGCGCGGCCTTCAGCGTGCCCGCGGCCGTCATCATCATGGGCATCAGGCGCGGATAGGTGGCAGCGGCCAGCAGCACCGCCTTGTAGCCGGCGATATTGGCCTGCGAACTCAGCACGTCCATGCTTTGCGCGCGCGTGGTGCGCGGCGCGGCTTCCAGCGCAAAGGCGGTGAGGCCTGCGCCGTTCAGAGCGGCAATGCCCTCGGCGTTGAATGGCTCGAGCATGCCGACCACGACGGTACCGCGCTTCATCAGCCCGAGTTCATCGGCAGAGGGCGCGCGCACCTTGAGCACCATCTCGGCGCTGAATGCGGCGCGCGCATCGACGACCGTGGCACCAGCCGCCGAGTAGGCGGCGTCCGTCTGCGCAGCATTGACTCCCGCGCCCGCCTGCACCACCACCTCGTGCTTTGCGGCCACCAGCTTCTTGACAGTCTCGGCGGTGGCGGCAACGCGCGTTTCACCTGGCCGCGTCTCCAGCGGCACTCCGATACGCATGGTCTTCTCCGGCTCGTTTGTTCTGGGTGTTGCCTGGGTCTCGGCTGGCTGCGCCGACGCGGTCCGAATGCAGCGGGACCCCCTCGGTAAACTCGCAGTAGCTTACACGGGGCTCTTGTCGCGCCCTGCTCTTGCAGCCGTGCGCGCAAGCACTTTGCTCGGTGTGCGATGCCCTCCTTTGCCATGAACCTAACGTCGACCCCCGCCCCCGCCCGCTTCCGCCCATCCGTCACGGTTGCGGCCGTGATCGAGCGCGATGGCCGCTTTCTGCTCGTGCAGGAAGAGACAGCCGACGGCGTGCGACTGAACCAGCCGGCCGGCCATCTTGATCCCGACGAAAGCCTGCCGGCGGCCTGCGCCCGCGAAGTGCTCGAAGAAACCGCGTACACCTTCACGCCCACCGCATTGTTGGGCGCCTACCTCGCGCGTTACCAGCCGCAAGCGAGCGGCGAGGCGGTCACCTACCTGCGCTTTGCCTTCACGGGCGAGCTGGGCGCGCACGACACCGGCCGCGCGCTGGACGAGGGCATCCTCGGCACGCTCTGGCTCACGCGCGAAGAGATCGCCGACCGTGCCGCCGAGCACCGCACGCCGTTGCTCATGCAGTGCATTGATGACTACCTGGGCGGCAGGCGTTTTCCACTCGAACTGCTGTACGGACATGAGAGCGTGCTCGGGCTCGGACGCGTGCCCTCGACTGTGCAGACCAATTGGGCCCCGGCCCCGGATCAAGTCCGGGGCAAGCTCTGCGCCGGGGCGACGGGCAGATGACTCATCCCTCCGCCGTCGCCCCGGCGCAGGCCGGGGCCCAATTTTCCTTCTCTCCAGCCGAACGCCTTGCCAGTGAGGAGACCGCGCCATGAGCAAGGGACGCGTCGTCGTTGGCTTGTCCGGCGGAGTCGACTCCGCGGTCTCGGCCTGGCTGCTCAAGCAGCAGGGCTACGAGGTCGTTGGACTGTTCATGAAGAACTGGGAAGACGACGACCGCAGTGAAGACGGCGTGGAGTACTGCTCGACGCGGCAGGACTGGCTCGATGCCGCCGCCGTGGCGGATGTGATCGGCATCGACATCGAGGCGGTGAACTTCGCCGCCGAGTACAAGGACCGCGTGTTTACCGACTTTTTGCGCGAGTACTCCGCCGGCCGCACGCCCAACCCCGACGTGCTGTGCAACGCCGAGATCAAGTTCAAGGCGTTTCTCGACCACGCGATGACCCTCGGCGCCGAGCGCATTGCCACCGGGCACTACGCGCGAGTGCGCCAGAGCGCAGACGACGTCCAGCTCCTGCGCGGCCTCGATCCCGCCAAAGACCAGAGCTACTTCCTGCACCGCCTGACGCAGGCGCAATTGGCCAAGACGCTGTTCCCGGTCGGTGAGCTCAGGAAGACCGAGGTCCGCCGCATCGCCGCCGAGATCGGCCTTCCGAACGCGAAGAAGAAGGACTCAACCGGCATCTGCTTCATCGGCGAGCGCCCGTTCCGCGAGTTTCTCAACCGCTACCTGCCAATGCAGCCCGGCCCCATCAAGGACGAGCACGACCGCGTGATCGGCGAGCACGTGGGCCTGAGCTTCTACACACTCGGCCAGCGCAAGGGCATCGGCATCGGCGGCAGCAAGGACGGCTCAGGCGAGGCCTGGTTCGTCGCGCGCAAGGACATGGCCAGCAACACGCTGTGGGTGGTGCAGGGCCACGACCATCCGTGGCTGCTGGCGGACCAGCTCGCCGCGCAGGACGCCACCTGGGTCAGGGGCCGCGCGCCGCTGCCGGGCACGCGATGCACCGCCAAGACCCGCTATCGCCAGACCGATGCGGTGTGCGAGGTGACCGCCGCAACCCCAAGTGGCCTGGCGCTGCGCTTCGACACGCCGCAATGGGCCGCCACGCCGGGGCAGTCGGCGGTGCTGTACGACGGCGATGTGTGCCTCGGGGGTGGGGTGATTGCCAGCACGGTGGGACTGAAGTCTGGGGCAGTCGCGCGAGTCGCTGGCTGAGTGTCGGGGCAACGGCAGGAGGCGAGCGTCGTTGACCACATTTGCAAGACCGCGGGAACGACGGCGCTCTGCAATGTTTGCAAGACACTGGATTCCCGCCTGCACGGGAACGACGACCAATTCGCAGTCCCAACGCGCGTTATGTCATCCCCGCGAAGGCGGGGATCCAGCGACGTTGACCGCACCTGCAAGACCCTGGGTTCCCGCCTGCGCGGGCGCGACGAACCCGCCTAACTGAACGGGATTGAAACTAGTCCGGCGAGGTGAATGCAGCGGCGCCTAACAAGCCGCAAGCAGGCGCAAACAAGCGCTGCCTTCGTCAAGCCTTTAGCCGCTCGAAGCGCAAGCCTTCAAAGCGATCAAAGTCCCGGTCGAACGAGCCAAGTAATGCGCCGTGCTCAACGGCGAGCGCCGCAAGATGAGCGTCAGTCGTCATGTTGCCGCCTGCGCCGCTGCGCAGGAGCAAGCGCGCCACGATTGGGCCATGCGCCGAGGTTGGATTGACGAGCGTTGCGCGAGGCGCCTCGATCCAGGCTTGCACAACTGAGAGCGCGTCGCTGACGGAGAGCGGACGCGCCAGGATGCCGCGCTTGGTACTCAGGCGGATGAAACCGAGCAGTGCCGCCCAAGCTAGCGCGACGCCGGCGGGTTGATTGAATGCGTCCTCCAGCCACGCGCGGGCGACCGCGTGCTCGACGCAGTCTTCATTCACGGCCGCGAGCAGGACATTGACGTCCGGTAACTTCACTGCCGAGCCTGCCAGCGCGCGATCACATCGGCATCGCCGATCTCATCGGCAAGCTGATTCGCCTTGGTTAGATCAACGCGCGGCGCACCGAGCTTGAAAGTGCGCTGCCGAAACGACTGCGGCGCGCTACGCCCCTTGCCCTGGATCCGCAGGCCCTCACGCAAAGCATCATTGAGCACCTGCTTGAACGGCGCCCCCTTTTCACGCGCGGCCGCCTTCAGCAGACGCTCGACATCCGGATCAAGAGTGACGGTGGTTCGCATGGCATCTTGACAGCAATCATCAAGGCATCATGATGCTTTGCGCCTAGGCCGGGGTCAAGCCGAGCATGAAACCGACCAGTACTGCATCGGGTCCCGCAAACGAGCAGAGTTTGTCGAGTGGCGCCGTAGCGACTGCGGCCGGCTGCCGTATGAGACGCGCGGCGGTTACAGCGCGACTGCTTCAGCGAGCCGACTTCTTGTCCCCAGCATAAGTGGCCGCAATGGCCATCTTTTGCGCAATGGTGTCCGCGAGGTCCTTGGAGTAACCCGCATCAATCAGCCGCCAGCGCACGGAATCACCCAGCCGGCTGCTCTTGAATAAACCCCAGCCGTGCTTGCGCTTCAGGCCCTTGGCCTCGGCGACCAGCTCGTCGATCGCCCGCTGCACCTGGGTACCCGACGATTTGCCGTCCTTACCCACCTTCTTTGCAAAGCGATCAGCAAGCGCGATTGCGGCATCATTGACCTCGCCGAGGCCAGCGACACGATTGAACAAGCCAGACAGCATGGGCATCGACACTCAACAAGCGATGCGAGAAGTGTATCCGCGCGACAGCGCACCAAATGGGGTGAATTGACCGTGCTGCGGAGCATTCTCGAACGGTTGCAGAAGCGGGCCGAGACCTTGTCCACGCGCGCTGGTGACGGCACTGACCCGCTGCTGCAGATCGAACAGTGCATCGAAAAAGACGACATCGACGGCGCCAAGCGTGCGCTGGAAAGCCTCGCTGGCACGCGCGCCGGCACCAAGCTCGACATCCTGAAGGCGCGGCTGGCACTGCTCGAGCAGCGCTACGGCGACAGCGAGCAACTGCTGGCCGATGTCCTGCTGTACGAGCCGCGCAATGCCGAAGCAGCCGCCTGGCAAGCCGCCACACAAATGCACTTGCAGCGGCCAGATGCGGCGCTGGAGCTCGGCTCGCAGGCGGTGCGGCTGGGCTACCAGGGGGCTTGGCTGCACGAACTCCTCGGCTTTATCCACTTTTTTGCGGGGCGCACCGCTGAAGCCGTTACCAGCTGGCAGAAGGCGGTCGCGCTCGACCCCGAGCGCCTGAACAGCCACAGAAATCTGGTCGAGGCCTACGCCAAGCTTGGGATGTGGAGCGAGGCACAGCCGCACCTTGACCACGCCATCGCCAATGACGGCGAGACACGCACATACCTGACCTACAGGGGCTTTGGGCTGCTGGAGCGAGGCCAGGGCAAGGACGCGTGGCCGCTCTTCGAACGTGCGCTGGCGGAGGGGAACAACCCTGGCGTCATTCGCAATGCCTCCTCCGCCTACTTCAATGACGGCCAGTTGGACACATGCGAGGCCGTGATGAACCGCGCCCCTGCTGAAGGGCCGGACGCCGCCCTGTATGCAGTGACGCGCGCCAACATTGCGCTGATTCGCAACGGCCCAAGCCCGGAAGCCTGGCGCTTGTACGAGGCACGCCAGCAGCTGCCGGAATGGACGGTGCTCGCAGACGGCCCGCGCTGGGACGGCCGCCCGCTTGCACCCGGTCAACGCCTGGTGGTGGCGTGCGAGCAGGGGTTGGGGGACACGCTGATGTTCGCTCGGCTGGTGCCGGCAATTGCCAAGCGGGCCGGCGGACCAATCACGATGGCGGCTCCGCCGCTGCTGCTGCGACTGCTGCAATGCACGCAGGAGAGGTCAACAGATTGGGCCGGTGCCGAGATCGTCGCCGCGCCATTTCAGGCGCGTCCCGGGGACGTCTTCTTGCCCTTGCTCAGCGCGTTCTTCGTTGCGAGCGTGCCATTTCAAGGGCGGCAGAGCGGGTACCTCATGCCGCCCGCAGCGCTCGAGAAAAAGTGGGCCACGCTTCTTGAGCCGTCAGGAGGGACTCGAAGGGTGGGGCTGTTTTGGGCGGGCAATCCAAACCGTGCAGACGACCGGGTGCGCTCAGTACCAACTGCCGAGCTTGCCGCCCTCGCAGCGCCCCACGTACTTGAGCGGGTGACCTTCGTCAATCTGCAGATGCAGGCCCGAGGTGAGTACCACGCACAGCCGCTTCCGTTCCCGCACCTCGACCTCAGGTCACACATCGAAGACTTTGCTGATTCCGCAGCCTTGTATGCGCAGCTCGATCTCATCATCTCGATCGACACCGTAGCCGCCCATCTCGCCGGCGCCGTTGGCGCGCCATGCCGCGTGCTCCTATCGAACAAGCCGGACTGGCGCTGGCAGATGGGTGTGGCCGCCCAGCCCTGGTACCAGAATCACGAGACACGCAGAAAGCAACCAACTGGCGGCTGGCGCGGTACACTCGCGGCGCTTGCCGACGAGCTTCTGACCCTTTAGCGCCGTTTCCCGCCTGCTTTCAGGCGATTTGTCCGATTGCGTTCGGACTAAAACGGCGAGTTCCGAGGCATTTCACCTCCTGCAGGACATTCGGCTTGAAGAACTTTGCACTCATCGGCGCTGCCGGGTACATCGCACCACGGCACATGCAAGCCATCAAGGCCACGGGCAACCACCTCGTTGCCGCGCTCGACCCTAACGATTCGGTCGGCATCCTTGACAGTCACTTCCCGGACGCCGATTTCTTTACCGAGTTCGAGCGCTTTGACCGCCACATCGACAAGCTGCGCCGGGCGGGCGATCCTCAGCGCGTGGACTACGTGTCCGTCTGCAGCCCCAATTATCTTCACGACTCGCACATGCGCTTTGCCTTGCGCTCCAATGCAGACGCCATCTGCGAGAAGCCCATCGTCCTGAATCCGTGGAACATCGACGGCCTGCAGGAGATCGAGCGCGACACCGGCGGGCGCATCAACACCATTCTGCAGCTGCGCGTGCATCCAGCCATCATGCAGCTGCGCGAGCGCGTTGCCGCCGAACGCGATGTCCGCAAGCACGATGTTGACCTCACCTACATCACTTCGCGCGGCCGCTGGTATGTGCAGTCATGGAAGGGCGACGTCCGCAAGTCGGGCGGCATTGCCACCAATATCGGCGTCCACTTTTTCGACATGCTGCACTTTGTCTTCGGTGCCTTGCAGCGCAACGTCGTTCATTACCTGTCCGGCACCAAGGCTGCCGGTTATCTGGAATACCAGCGCGCGCGGGTGCGCTGGTTCCTCTCGGTCGACTTTGAAGACGTGCCGGCGCAGGCGGCAGGCGCAGGTCAGCGCACCTACCGTTCGATCACGGTGGACGGCGAGGAGATTGAGTTCTCCGGCGGCTTTACCGACCTGCACGTACGCAGCTACGAAGAGATCCTCGCTGGACGCGGCTTTGGCCTCGAAGAGAACAGGACAGCGATCAAAACCGTGGCGGCGATCCGGTCCGCCACCCCTGCCGCACTCAGCGGGGACTACCACCCGTTCCTTCGCAATCTGCCGCAAGCTGCCTGACCATGACTGCCGAGGTGCATCCAACCGCCATCGTCGATACCGGCGCCCATATTGGCGACGGCACGCGCATCTGGCATTGGGTCCACGTTTGCAGCGGTGCGCGTATCGGCAGCAACTGCTCGCTGGGGCAGAACGTGTTCGTTGGAAACCGCGTGGTGATTGGCAATGACGTTCGCGTTCAGAACAACGTCAGTGTTTATGACGGCGTCACGCTCGAGGACGGTGTCTTCTGCGGACCAAGCATGGTGTTCACCAACGTCATCAACCCGCGCGCGGAAGTGCAGCGCAAAGACGAATTCAAGCCCACGCTGGTCAAGCGCGGCGCCACGCTGGGCGCCAACAGCACGATTGTGTGCGGCGTCACAGTTGGCAGTTACGCCTTTGTCGGCGCCGGCGCAGTGGTCACCCGCAATGTGCCCGCCTATGCGCTTGTGATCGGAACACCGGCTCGGCTGTCAGGCTGGATGAGCCGCAGTGGCGAGAAGCTTCCCCTGCCCGTCGAGGGCAGCGGCACAGCCACCTGCCCGCGCACCGGCGAGCGCTACCGCCTGCACGCTGGCGCCTGCAGCCTGGTGGAGTGAGATGCGCATGGAGTTCGTAGACCTCAAGGCCCAGTACCGTGCTCTAAAGCAGGAAATCGACGGCCGCATTCACCGCGTGCTCGACCATGGGCAGTACATCATGGGGCCGGAAGTGCAGGAGCTTGAGGAAGCGCTCGCCGCTCGCACCGGTGCGCGCCATTGCATCACCTGTGCGTCCGGTACCGAGGCGCTGCTGATGAGCCTCATGGCGCTGGACATCAAGCTCGGAGACGAGGTCATCACCACCGCGTTCACGTTCGCCGCGACTGCCGAGATGATCGTGCTCCTGGGCGCGCGCCCGGTCTTTGTCGACATCGAGCCCGACACCTGCCTGATCGACGCAACGAAGATCGAAGTGGCGATCACCGAGCGGACGCGGGCCATCATGCCCGTGAGCCTGTACGGCCAGCCGTGCGACATGGACGCGATCAATGCAATCGCCGCCCGGCACGGCGGAATTGCGGTGATCGAAGACGCGGCGCAGAGCTTTGGCGCCACCTACCGCGGCAGCTCTGGCGTCGAGCGCCACAGCTGCAACCTCTCGACGATCGGCTGCACCAGTTTCTTTCCCAGCAAACCGCTTGGCTGCTATGGCGACGGCGGCGCCATATTCACGAACGACGACGAGATCGCCAAGGCACTGCGTGAGATCCGGGTCCACGGCCAAGACGGGCGCTACCACCATGTGCGGGTAGGTGTTGGTGGGCGGATGGACACGATCCAGTGTGCCGTCGTTTTGGCAAAGCTACAGCGCTTCGCCTGGGAGATCGCTCGCCGGCAGGAGATTGCGCAACGCTATCTTTCGTTGCTTCGTGACGCAGCTGGCATCCGCCTTCCCTCAGTCCGGCATGACCGCAGCGGCGCCTGGGCACAGTTCACGGTCCAACTGAAAGACCGAGAGACGGTACAGCGGCGCCTCAACGAGCGCGGCGTCCCGACTGCCGTCCACTATCCGCACCCCCTAAACGAGCAGCCCGCTTACGAAGGGTTGTGCTGTCGAGAGTGCACTCCAGAGAGCAGCAAAGCCGCTGCAAGGGTGCTGAGTCTGCCGATCAGCGCGGACCTGAGTGAAGAAGACCATTACACCGTCATGTCAGCGCTACGGAATCTCTGCAAAACCCGTCCACCTATAGGCGGGTTGAATCGTTGAGTTGAGCACAATGACGACAGCGGAGCCGCAGCGATGAAGCAAGCCGATTTGGGTCTTGATCTGAGTGCCAAGCGCACGCGCAAGCGCGAGTTTCTCGACGAGATGGAACGCGTCGTGCCCTGGGACAGACTCGTTTCCCTGATCGAGCCCCACTACGGCACCAAGGGCAAATCCAGCGGCGTTGGCCGGCCGCCGTTCGAGCTGCAGACCATGCTGCGCATCCACTTCCTGCAGCAGTGGTTCGCGCTGAGCGACCCCGCCATGGAAGAGGCCCTGTTCGATGTGCCCCTGTTTCGCGAATTCGCCCAGCTGCCCACGGGTGTCACCCGCCTGCCCGACGAGAGCACCATCCTTCGGTTTCGCCATCTGCTGGAGAAGCACGGCCTGGCCGCCCAGATGCTCAGCACGGTCAACGACGTCTTGCGCGTCAAGGGCCTGCTGCTGAAGGCCGGCACCGTGGTCGATGCCACCCTGATCGCCGCGCCCAGTTCGACCAAGAACAGCACTGGCGAGCGCGATCCAGAAATGCATCAGACCAAGAAGGGCAACCAGTGGCACTTCGGGATGAAAGCGCATATCGGTGCCGACCGCGACTCCGGTCTGGTGCATACGGTCGTGGGCACCGCCGCCAACGTGGCCGATGTGACGGTGGGCCACGCCCTGCTGCATGGCAAGGAGGAGCACGTCTTTGCCGATGCCGGCTACCGGGGCGTGGCCAAGCGGCCCGAGGCCAAAGGCAAGGCGCAGTGGCATGTTGCGCTGAAGGCCGGTGAGCGCAAGCGCTGGAAGACGGAGCCGCGTATCGGCAAGTGGATCGAACGTGCGGAGAAGTTCAAGGCCAGCGTGCGGGCCAAGGTAGAGCACCCGTTCCGGGTGATCAAGCTGCAGTTCGGGTATCGCAAAGTGCGCTACCGGGGGCTGGCGAAGAACACGGCGCAGTTGCACACGTTGTTCGCACTGTCAAACCTGTGGATGGCGCGCGGCAAGTTGCTGGCGATGGCGACATGACATCGACCGGAATGCACCGCGGCGCTGACGCGCGGGGCCAAAACGCAGCGGCAAGCGGGCTGCAACAGCCCTCAAGTGCGACCGCGCGCAGCAACGGGCGACGCTCTCAGCGTTCATGAGCTTGGCACACCGTTCCAAAGCGGTTCTTCAGACAATCCCTAGGCGTGTCATGAGACTAGACATTTCAGCGTCGACGCTGATTCATCAGCATGCCAATACACGCCTTTTCGAAGTACAAACAAAAATTGCAGGCTCTTAGAGTGGCGCACCATGGCCAATTCAAAGCTCATTCGCGTACTGACGATTGTCGGCGCCCGCCCGCAATTCATTAAGGCAGCGGCAATCTCTAGAGTCATACGGCTCCGGAGCGATCTTGGCATCAGCGAAACGCTGATCCATACCGGTCAACATCACGACAAGGAAATGTCGCAGGTCTTCTTCGACGAGCTGGAAATTCCTCGGCCAAAGTACAACTTGGGTGTCAATGGCGGATCCCACGGGGAAATGACAGGGCGAATGTTGCAGGCGATTGAGGTGGCCATATTGAACGAGCGACCGCAGTGTGTCCTGGTGTACGGCGACACAAATTCCACCCTCGCTGGCGCGCTTGCCGCTGCAAAGTTACGGATACCTGTAGCGCACGTAGAAGCGGGACTGCGCTCGTTCAACCGCGGCATGCCAGAGGAAGTCAACAGGGTGGTCACCGATACGCTCTCGACGTTTCTCTTTTGCCCGTCAAACCTTGCCGTTGCTAACCTCCGATCTGAGGGAATCACCAGAGGCGTGCATTTCACCGGCGACGTCATGTTTGATGCGGTGCTGCATTGCCTTGCCCAAGACGCGATCGACGAAGAGGCTGCAGAAGGTAGACCTCAAGTCCTGGTTACGTGTCACCGCGCCGAGAACACGGATGACGTGACCAAGCTCGAACAGATTTTCCAGGCGGTCTCAGCGCTAGCGCGCCACTACAGGATCATCTTTCCGCTGCACCCACGCACAAGGAAGGCAGCCGAAACGTCCGGCTTGCTAGCGCTGATTCACGAATGTGAAGTGACCAACCCACTTCCGTATGCAGCGATGTTGAGAGCGCAGCAGAGGGCTGCGGTTGTTCTCACTGACTCCGGGGGGATGCAGAAGGAAGCGTTCTTCGTCGGGACACCGTGCGTGACGGTGCGGGACGAGACAGAATGGCCGGAGACAATTGAAGCGGGGATGAACGTTTTGGTGCCCACTCACGCACAGGCGATCGTGGACGCTGTGAGACTAGCTGCTGGCGCCAAGAAAGGGATGTCGAGGTCGCCTGACCTAGCTCCGTATGGCGACGCCGGCAGTTCGCACAGGATTGCTGAAGTGCTGTCTCAAGCATTCCGCTGAAGAGAGCAAAGGCAGTGCAGAACGTAGAACAGCGATGGCTCGCCGACTTCTTTGGCCTTGCGCGGTGGTACCCGCGCGAGGCGTTTGCCGCCATCGCCCTTACTTCTGCGGCAGCACTCCTCGAGGGCCTCGGCATTGCGGCCTTGATCCCTGTCCTTCAGAGTTCGCTGTCTTCGGCAATCGATCTCCCGGCACCACTACGACTCGTTCTGCCAGCGGACAAAACCCAGTGGATGCCAGTTGGCATAGCACTGTTCCTATTGCTGGCAACTGCCGCGCTCGCGGCCCGACTCTTCGCTGAGTTAGCGTTGCTCAGCCTGCGAGCGCGAATCGAAGAGAGGGCACGGATCACGATGACGGGCGCAATACTCCAAATGCGCTGGTCGGCGTATGTCTCTCTTCGCCTCGGCGACTTGACGCAAGCCCAGTTCAACGAAGGTCTGCAGATGGGGTATGGAGCGCAGCTCCTGGTTCAGGCGACCGGCGCAGCCCTGGCATGTCTCGCATACATCGTGGTCGCCATTTCAATATCGCCAGAGTTCACTGCCTACACGCTGATCTTCGGATTACTCGTTGGTATGAGTTACGCGGTTGTAGGTCGCTGGGTACGAAGCGTGTCAGCACAACTCAGCAGTCTTGCGGTCACTCTAGGCGAGCGCGTTACGGAGTATTTCTCATCCGTGAAGTACATCAAGGCGAGCGGGCTTACAGCGGAAATACGTAGAGAAGCGCGCGAACTGTATGCTGATTGGCGCAACGCGTACATCAGAACGCAGACAGCGAACTATCTTCTCCGCCACGGGTTCGAGTTCGTTGGATTGGTGTTCATCGCCACATTTCTGTTCATATCCAGCAACGAAGGCAAGCTATCGACGGCCGCAGCACTGGTCTTTCTCGGAATTTTCTATCGACTTGCGCCGCGCCTGCTCGCCGTGCAGGAGAGCATTCATCAGTGCCGTCTTTGCCATCCTTGGTATCTTGCTTGGGCAGCGAGACTTCATGCGGCAGAGACAAGTCGGGACACTACCGAAGGAGCTGCAGTTCCCGTACTCGACTGCCAGCTGATCTTCCGCAACGTTGCCTTCTCTTACGGAGGCGACCGCCAGCCGGCACTGTCATCGGCCAATTTCAGCATCACCAAGCACACCACAACCGCGGTTGTCGGGCCATCTGGTGGGGGCAAGACGACCGTCATCGATCTGCTTACAGGAGTCTTGCAACCAACGAACGGAGAAGTTTTGGTAGATGGCGTAGCTCTCCGGGACATCGATCTGCAGAGGTGGCGCGAGATGATTGGGTTGGTCTTGCAGGAGCCGCATCTCCTTCATGAATCGCTCTTTGCCAACATCACTTGGGGCGACACCTCGCCCAACGAGGAGCGCGCTAGGGCAGCGGCGATTGAAGCCGGCCTTGGCGACTTGATACGCGACCTCCCTGCCGGGCTCGCAACATCGGTAGGAGAGCGTGGCGCTCGCCTTTCGGGAGGACAGCGGCAGCGGCTCGCCATCGCACGTGCTCTGTATCGCAAGCCACAGATTCTTATCCTTGACGAGCCGACCAGTTCCCTGGATTCAGAAGCCGAGCAGGAAGTGCTGGCAACGCTTCGAAGCCTGTCCGGCAAGCTGACGATCATTATCGTGACACACAGCTTACAAGTGGCTTCCATATGCGATAGAAGGATTCAAGTGGCGGCGGGCGTCGCCGGACAGGATATCGGCAGCCAGATTGATGCAGCTTCGAAAGCATGAGTGCTAGATTTCAGAAGAGAGATTTCCCCCCCAAGATGGAACGCAAGAAAATACTCGTCATCTCGTTCTCTCCAATCGGCCGAGATCCCCGAGTCACCCGACAGCTGAGTCTGCTAGCGAGGGACTTTGACGTATCGGTATCCGGCTACTCGCCGGAGCCGGCGGATTCAGTTCGATTTATCGAGTTGAATCGTCCAGCACTCAACCGAGCCATGCGCCTCACTTGGGAGATGCTGCTCCTTACGGGGAGGTTTGAGCAGTACTACTGGAACCGTCCGGAGATCAAGCAGGGCCTGGACATGCTCTCCGGCCTGCGCTTCGATCTAGTCGTCGCTAATGACATTTCCGCCCTTCCTCTAGCGCTTCATGTGGCGAAGGGCCGTCCTGTTCTGCTTGACACACACGAGTATTCGCCGGAAGAGTTCGCCGACTCCTTCCTGTGGAGGGTTCGATTCGGTCGCTACAACCGCTACCTTTGCATTCAGTACATGCATAGGGCATCTGCGACCATGACGGTCTGCAACGGCGTTGCAGACGAGTACCACAGGAGCGTTGGCATCCGCCCGTTGGTGATGGAGAACGCAGCGCCCTTTCAACGCCTCAGTCCGTCGCCTTCGCAACCTGGGCTGATCAAAATGATTCATCACGGAGGGGCGAGCAGGGCACGGCACCTCGACCTGATGATCGATATCGTGAAACGACTTGATGCGAGGTTCTCGCTCGATTTCATGCTCGTTCCGGGCGACACGACTTACATCAGCGAGCTGAAGAGGCGCGCAAGTACCTGCGATCGAATTCAATTCGTCGATCCAGTTCCAATGCCGCTGATCTGCATGGCGACCAATAAGTACGATCTAGGTTTGTACTTGCTGCTGCCTACAAACAAGAACCACCGCTTCGCCCTTCCGAACAAGCTTTTCGAGTTCGTCCAAGCGCGACTCGGAGTTGCGATCGGACCGTCGCCTGAAATGGCAGGTATCGTGCGGCAGTACAAGCTCGGTGTCGTATCCGAATCATTTGACACGGCAGCTATGGCAGCTAGCCTGAATGCATTGACCGACGTTGACATCACCCGCTTCAAGCAGGCTTCCCACGCAGCTGCGCAGGAGCTCTCCTTCGAGGCTCGGTCGAATCGAATGCTTGAGCTTGTCGAACGCTTGCTGTCACACGAGACACCGTCGAGGCCGGCGGCCCTGCATGCGGCAACTCTCTCATAATGTGCGGCTTTGCGGGGTTCGCCCACCTTGTTGAGCATTCAAACGCTCGGCCAGATCTCTCCGCTGCGCTCGACCGACTAGGTCATCGCGGGCCGGACGATCGGGGCTCTATCAGCCTCCGATGTGGACGCGCTGAGCTCGGTCTCGGCCACACTCGCCTGTCCATCATCGACCTCTCGGCCGGCGGTCACCAGCCGATGCAATCACCCGACGGGTTCTTGTCGCTCGTCTTCAACGGCGAGATCTACAACTACAGGGAACTGCGCAAGGAGCTCGCTGCACAGGGTGCAACGTTCCGCAGTGAGTCTGACACCGAGGTCCTGCTGCGGGGCTGGGAGCGCTGGGGCAAAGACGTATTGCCGCGGCTGGTCGGCATGTTCGCCTTTGCGGTCGTCGACACGCGAACGCGGACACTCACGGTTGCTCGCGATCCGTTTGGCATTAAGCCTCTGTTCCTGGCACGAGCCGGTTGGGGATGGTGTTTCGCCTCTGAGTTACCTGCATGCATCGCCCTTCGCAACGGCGGGGCCGAACTGAACCTGCAGCGCGCTACCGATTACCTGCTGCACGGCGACTACGACTCGACCGAGGACACGTTCGTTTCTGGCGTCCAGCATCTGGGACCTGGCTACGTCAAGACAATCAGCCTGAATGACGGCAGCGTCGTTGAGCACCGGCGCTGGTGGACCCCGAGCGTTGTCGAGCAGGGTCGCCCACGACTGGAGGACGCTGCGGCACAGTTGCGTGAAATGTTTCTGGACAGCGTGCGCCTTCACCTGCGCAGCGATGTACCGCTTGGAGCAGCGCTATCGGGCGGCATCGACTCGTCGGCGGTCGTGTACGCGATGCGACGACTGGAGCCTGACGCACCACTACACACATTCAGCTTCGTGGCGCGCGGGTCGAGCGTGTCAGAGGAAAGCTGGATCGACACCGCAAACGCTGGCGTGGCGGCAAAGGCACACAGAGTCGAGGTCGACCCCGCTGAGATGGCGCGTGATCTCGACGACATGATCCTTGCGCAAGGCGAGCCCTTCGGTAGCACCAGCATTTACGCGCAGTACCGTGTCTTCAAGCTCGCACGCGAAACCGGAATCAAGGTTACGCTTGACGGGCAGGGCGCCGACGAGCTGCTGGGCGGCTACATCGGTTATCCAGGACCGCGCGTCCAAAGTCTGCTAGACGGTGGCCATGTCCTAGATGCCTGGTCGTTTGTAAAGCATTGGTCGGAATGGCCCGGGCGCGACCGCAACTACGCGCTTCGCGCGACAGTCGGGCAGTATCTGCAGGGGCCGCTGTACCAAACACTGCGCCGCCTCAAGCGGCGCAAGGCATCTCTTGAGATGCCCGGCTGGCTCGCCGCCGGACAACTGAAAGAGCAAGGCGTGGCGCTCGGGTTTCCCCGACAGCTACCGGAGCCTTGGCCTCGCGGCAGACGCCTCGTTTCCGAGCTGGCGCTGTCGGCGACAAGGCGCGGACTTCCGGCACTACTGCGCCATGCGGACCGCAACTCGATGCGCTTCTCTATCGAAAGCCGGGTCCCTTTCCTGACGCCCCAGCTCGCTACGTTTCTGTTCAGCCTTCCCGAGGAATATCTCGTCTCGGATGAAGGACGTACAAAGCACATCTTCAGGATTGCGATGCGCGGCATCGTGCCGGACGAGATCCTGGAGCGGCGGGACAAGATCGGTTTTGCGACGCCCGAGCGCGACTGGCTGCTTGCGTTATCGGGGCAAGCACGCGAGTGGTTGCTGGACGCGCGGCACATCCCGTTTCTGCGACTCGGGCCGATGCTGAACGAATTCGATGCCATTTTGGCGGGCAAGCTGCCGTTTAGCTGGCAAGCTTGGCGATGGATCAACTTCTGCCGTTGGTACACGAGGGTGCTGATGCCCTTGTCGAGCCGGTAGCGCGATGCGCTTCGTGCACGCCGTAGTTTCGCTTCGGCCCTCGGCCGGCGTCCTCGCGCAACTCGATGACGAAGCGCGCTCTGCCGCAGACCTTGGCCTCGATTGGACCATTCTCGTTCGCCACGGCGCCGCCCCTGTCGGCCGATCGGCAGCACGGTCGGTCCTCGCTTACTTGCAGCTCAGACTTGGCTTTTATCGCGAACTGATCCGCCGCGGTCGTCGCGGCGAAATCGTCGTCCTTCGTCATTCCGTGGGCGATCCATTGCAGTTCATCGCCACACTGTTTCTGCGGCGCCGCTATGCAACGGTCCACCACACGCTCGAAGAGCCAGAGTTGAGGGCGTTCGGCACACTCGCCTCACGCTTGCAATTGCTCTTCGAAAGAACGTTGGGGAGGAGTGTGGTGCGTCGTGCTGCGGCGGTCGTTGCGGCCACGCCGGAGATCGCCCAATACGAGTCGAAGCGTGCGGGGACGACAAGCGTAAAGCCGATCCTCGTCTACCCCAACGGCATCAGGATGGCAGTACGTGAGCCTCTCTACGACAGCCGCAACGATCGCCCTGAGCTTCTTTTCGTGGCCGACTACTTTTACCGCTGGCACGGGTTGGAAGAGTTATTAGAGTCGCTGAAAGGAAACGAGGTCGACGGAGTACTGCATGTCGTTGGCGTCCTACCGCGCCACCTCGTTCGGACGGCAAGTCACCGCGTCGTCTATCACGGGCCACTGTCCCAAGTGGAGATCCGTACTCTCTATGCGAGCACTTGGCTCGGGCTGTCTTCGTTCCGGTTGGACGTGAAGGGCATGACACAGGCGTGCACGCTCAAGGTGCGCGACTACCTCGCCGCAGGAATTCCCGTCCTTGCCGGGCACGAGGACAGCGGACTGCCGTTGGACTTTCCGTACTTCGTGCGCAGCAGTTGTGACTGGAGCAAGGCGGTCGCAACCGCTCACAAGTTCCGGGCAACTGCTCGGGCTGCTGTTGTGGACGCGGCGCGCAATCACATCGACAAGACGGTCCTCCTGAAGCGCCTGCACAGTCAACTCGTAAACTCGCTAAGCACTGAGCCTGGGCCAACCTGACATGTGTGGAGTCAGTGGCATCTGGGCCCCATCTTCGCCGCGACAGGACGTCATCGTCGGGCAAGTGAATGGCATGGCGCGGGCCATCGCACACCGCGGCCCGGATGACGCGGGCCTATGGGCCGATGCTGAGGTCGGAGTCGCTTTTGGCCACCGCCGCCTCAGCATCGTCGACCTCTCCCCCGCCGGCCACCAGCCGATGACCTCGGCTTCGGGCCGCTACGTCATCGCCTACAACGGCGAGATTTACAACCACCGCCAGCTTCGGGCCGAAGTGGATGCGCGCGGCGCAATGGACTGGCGCGGGCACTCTGATACGGAAGTCCTGCTCGCCGCCGTCGAGGCTTGGGGCCCGCAAGGCGCGCTCGAGCGCTGCGTCGGCATGTTTGCCATCGCACTGTGGGACCGGCACGACCGTTGTTTGCATCTGGCGCGCGATCGGATTGGCGAGAAGCCGCTTTACTTCGGTACGGTGGATGGCAAGTTCGTCTTCGCCTCGGAGCTCAAGGCCATTCGGGCGATTGCGCCAGCGCCCGCGCTCGATCACTCAGCGCTGCTGCTGTACCTGCGCCTGGGTTACGTGCCTGCGCCGTTCTGCATCTACCAGGGCCTGCGCAAGGTCGAGCCGGGCAGCATCGTCACCGTGCGCAATGCCGGGGCGCAGGTGGAGACGAAGCGCTATTGGTCTGCGCTTGAGGTCGCGCAGCGCGCCCATGGTCAAAGCGCGGGCGTGGGCAAGAGCGATGCGGTGCAGGTCGAGGCACTCGATCGCCTGTTGCGGCAATCGATCCGCGACCAAATGGTGGCCGACGTACCAGTCGGCGCGTTTCTCTCGGGCGGCATCGACAGCTCCACCATCACCGCACTCATGCAGGCCGAAAGCACGTCACGCGTGCATAGCTACTCGATCGGCTTTGCCGAGGTCGAGTACGACGAGGCGCCGCACGCCAAGCGCATTGCGCAGCACCTGGGCACGGATCACACCGAGCTGTACGTCACGTCGCAGCAAGCACAGGACGTCATCCCCCGTCTGCCTTCGATGTACGACGAGCCATTTGCGGATTCATCGCAGATCCCGACGTTTCTGCTCTGCCAGCTCGCACGCCGGTCTGTCACCGTCGCGCTGTCCGGCGACGCCGGCGATGAGCTCTTTGGCGGCTACAACCGCTACACAATGGCGCAGCAGGTGTGGCAGCGGATCAACAAGGTGCCCGGCCCCGCCCGCTCTGCCGCCGCGGCGCTGATCGAGGCGCTTGGACCGCGTGTGTTTGACGGGCTTGCCGCGCCGGCCCGCATGCTCCTGCCTCGCCACGTGCCAAACAACGTTGGTGGCAAGGCAATGAAAGCCGCTGCCGTGCTCAAGATGAAGAGCATTGACGACGTCTACCTGCGGCTCGTTTCGCAATGGCCCGAGCCCGCCCTTCTTTTGCCCGGTGGCAGTGAGCCACCCTGGGTAGACGCCGTGATGCGCTCCGCACCAGGTAAGGATGTCGAGCGCATGATGTTCGCCGATCTCATGACCTACCTGCCCGACGATGTGCTCGTGAAGGTTGATCGGGCGGCGATGGCCACCAGCCTGGAAACGCGCGTTCCCATGCTGGACCATCGCGTGGTCGAGTTCGCTCTCGGTGTTCCGCTGGAGATGAAGCTGCGCAACGGCACGGGCAAGTGGCTCCTTCGTCAGGTGCTTGCGCGCTATGTGCCGCCGGCTCTGTTCGAGCGGCCCAAGATGGGCTTTGGCGTGCCGATTGATCACTGGTTGCGCGGGCCGCTGAAGGCCTGGGCCGATGACCTTCTGGAGCCCGCCTCGCTGCGTGCCAACGGCCTGGAGCCCGCGCTCATCACGCAGGCCTGGCAGGAGCACCGCAGCGGCCGGCGTGACTGGCACTATCCGCTGTGGACCGTGCTGATGCTGCAGGCATGGCTGCGCCATGACGCCGCCCAGTAGCGCGCAGCGCCACAAGCCGCGCCTGCTCCTGGTGGTCACCGAGGATTGGTACTTCCTCTCGCACAGGCTGCCGCTGGCGCGCGCCGCGCTTGCGGCGGGCTACACTGTGGCTGTCGCGACGCGTGTGGGCGAGCGCGCAGGTGACATCACCGCCGCTGGGCTCGACCTGCTGCCGCTGCAGGCGATGCGTCGCCGCGACATTGGGCCGGTGTCCGTGGCGCGGTCGGTTGCCGAGCTCAAATCCGTCTACCGCCGCTGGGCGCCGGACATCGTGCATCACGTTGCAATGAAGCCGATCATCTGCGGCGGCGTGGCCGCCCGCCAGGCTGGCATCAAGCGCGTGGTCAATGCGGTCGCCGGCTTTGGCTATGTGTTCAGTTCAAACACGGTACGCGCGCGGCTGCTTCGGCCAGTGGTGCGGCTCGCGTTGCGCAGCGTCCTGCGGCAACCGGGGAGCCTTGCCATTTTGCAGAACCGCGCGGATGCAACACGCCTTGCCGTTGAGGGCCTGATCGATGAGCGCAACGTGCGGCTGGTGCGCGGCAGCGGGGTGGACCTGGAGCGCTTTGTCCCGCGCGCTGCTCCGCCGGGCCCGCCGGTCGTGATGCTGTGCGCGCGTCTGCTGTGGGATAAGGGCATTCGCGAGTTTGTGGCGGCTGCGCAAGCACTCAAAGCCCAGGGCTTCCAAGCGCGCTTTGTGCTGGTCGGCGATGGAGATCCTGAGAATCCCGCCTGCATTGCCCAGGCTGATGTTGAACGGTGGCAGCGCGAGGGAGCAATCGAATGGTGGGGCCGCAGCAATGACATGGCCACCACCTGGGCGCAGGCGAGCATCGCGTGCCTGCCTTCCTACGCCGAAGGCCTGCCCAAGGTCCTGATTGAGGCCGCTGCCTGCGGGCTGCCTGCGGTCACCACTGACGTGCCAGGCTGCTGCGAGGCGGTGACGGACAACGTCAACGGCCTGCTGGTGCCGCCGCGTGACGCAGAGGCGCTGGCTGCTGCAATCGCTCGTTTGCTCGCGGACGCAAGCCTGCGCCAGCACCTTGGCGCGGCTGCGCGGCTTCGAGCGCGAGCGGAGTTTGGCGAGCAGGTCATCGCCGCACAGACGCTGGCGGTGTATCAGGAATTGCTGGCGCAATGAGCAGCGGCGCGACGGTCGCGTTTACGGGCGCCAGTGGCTTCATCGGCCGGCACCTTCTGTCCGCGCTAGAGCAGCGCGGTCACGTCGCGCGGCCGCTTGTACGCCGGGCGGATCCGAGCCTTGATGGTGCTGTCGTCATCGGCGACCTCACCGCACCTGGGCCGCTCGAAGCCTGCTTGGCGCAGGCAGATTGCATCGTGCACTGCGCCGGCATGGCCCACGTTGAACTGAACAGCGAAGCAGATGGAGCGCGGGCGGTGCAGACCAACGTAGACGCGACCCGCGCCCTTGCGCGCGCGGCTGTGGCCGCCGGCGTGAAGCAGTTCATCTTCATCAGCAGCGCAAAGGTGATGGGTGCGCGGTCAGGGCCGCGTCCCTGGACGGAGGCGGATGCAATCGCGCCGGCCGACGCCTATGCCCGGTCCAAAGCCGCTGCGGAAGCGGCACTTGCGGAGGTGGCGGCCGCGAGCGGTCTTGCAGTCACCATCCTGCGGCCGCCCCTGGTTTACGGACCCGGCGTGCGCGCCAATTTTCTGCGACTGCTGACGCTCGCTGACACCCCCTGGCCGCTGCCGCTCGCAAGCGCTGCCGCACTGCGCAGCATGATCTACGTCGGCAATCTGGTGGATGCTGTCATCGCCTGCATTGGGAACAAAGAGGCGGCGGGCCAGACATTCTTCGCGACCGACGGGGAGGACCTGTCAGTCGCGCAACTGCTGGGGACGTTGCGCGCACACTTGGGCCGCCCCGAGCGCTTGCTGCCCTGCCCTACCGTCCTGCTCAAGCTTGCGGCATCTGCCGTTGGCCGCAGCGCTGAGCTGCAAAAGCTCGTCGAGCCCTTTTCCTGCAGCAGCGAGCGGCTGCAGGCACGCCTCGGCTGGCGCCCGCCGGTGGCCAGTGCGCAAGGCCTCCGAATAACGGTGGACTGGTACCGGGACACCGGCCGTTCAGCCGCCCGCCATCTCGGCTAATGTGCAGCCGCCTATGTACGCCCCGCTGCCGACCTCTGCCGTCGTCATCCTGCCGTTTGCTGCCGCGGCGGTGACGGCGCTCGTCCTGTGGGGGCTGCTTGCCTCCGGCGCCGCGCACCGGCTGGCGCTCGATGCACCCAACGCGCGCTCGCTGCACGTGGCGCCAACGCCGCGGATCGGCGGGCTCGTGCTGGTGCCGGTGGCACTGACGTTGGCGACGCTCGCTGCGCCACTGCCGCCGCAGCTGGCCGGCGCTGCGGCACTGCTGGTGGTGGTCGGCACGGTCGATGACCGGCGTGGCCTGCACTTTGGGCTGCGCTTGGCGGTACAGGCGGTTGCCGCAGTACTGCTGCTGTGGCCGACCGCTGGCGCGCTTGGCACCCCGATGGCCCTGGTCATTGCCCTGGCGCTGGTGTGGGGCATGAACGCCTTCAACTTCATGGACGGCAGCGACGGGCTCGCAGGCGGCATGGCCTTGATAGGCTTTGCCGCATGCGCGGTGGCGGCCGCTGCCTCCGGCGACAGCAGGCTAATCGCCCTGTCGCTCTCGGTGGCCGGCGCGGCCGGCGGCTTTCTGCTCCTGAACTTCGCTCCCGCCCGCGTCTTTCTTGGTGACGGCGGCTCGGTGCCGCTCGGCTTTCTTGCCGGTGCCATCGCACTGCTTGGCACTGGCGCCGGTCACTGGCCGTGGTGGTTCGTGCCGGTGGTGTTCTCTCCGTTTCTTGCGGATGCCACCGTCACGCTCCTCGCGCGCGGGTTTGGGGGCAAGCGAGTGTGGCAGGCCCATCGAGAGCATGCCTATCAGCGCCTGGTGCAGGCGGGGTACACACATCGCAGCGTTGCACTCGGCGCTTACGGACTGATGCTGGCCTCCGCAGCCGTTGCGATGCTGGCGGATTTTTTCAATGGCGCTGGCTACGGCGCCGTCATTGCAGCCGCGTGGGCGACGGCGTTAGCGGTGGCGGTGTTGTTCGTGCGCCGACGGTGGCCCGCGCTATGACTACGAACCGCCCTGCCTGGCTGGGCTCGCTGCCGCTGTCGCGGCGGGCGCAGCTCGTGTTCGCCTTTGACCTGGCAGCCGCCGCGCTGTGCTGGCTGCTCGCATTTTCTCTGCGCTTCAACTTCGAGGTGCCGGATGACTATCTTGGGCTGGCGCTGTCATCGCTGCTGTGGGTGGTGCCACTGCACGCGCTGGTCTTCGTGCTGGTGGGCCTGTACCGCGGACTGTGGCGCTTTGCCAGCCTGAACGACCTGCGGCGCCTGGCCGCCGCCGTGGGCGCTGCGGGTGGTGCCATCGCGCTGATTGCCTACCTTCAGCAGGCGGCACTGCCGATCCCGCGCTCGGTGATCGTGCTGGCGCCGTTGCTGCTGGTCCTTTGCATGGGCGGTGCGCGCGCCGCCTACCGAAGCTGGGTCGATCACCGCGTGCAGGCCGCAGGCGTCGACCGCCGACCGCTGATTGTGCTTGGTGCCGGCGAAGCGGCCGTCTCGCTGCTGCGCATGCTGGCCACGTCGCGCGACTGGCAGGTGGTTGCGCTGCTCGATGATGACCCCGCCCGCCAAGGGCACGATCTCTTCGGTTACCGCGTGGTGGCAGGCTTGGCTTCGGTGGCTGACGTTGCACGGCGCACCGGCGCACGCGACGTGATCATCGCCATGCCCGAAGCAACTGGCGCGCAGCGGCGGCGCGCCGCCGAGCTGTGCCTGGCGGCGGGACTGCGGGCCTCGACGCTACCGCTGCTGG
>JBIIZX010000077.1:0-9781 GCA_044346055.1 Burkholderiaceae bacterium
GCGCTGCTTCGTGAAGTTCGTGCATGCACGCGGGCTCGCAAGCAAGACCGCCATCCGGGTGGAGACGATGGCGGGCGTCATCGAACCACGGCTGGAGGCCGACGGCGAGGTGACGGTGGACATGGGGGCGCCCTTGTTTGAGCCCGCAAGCGTGCCTTTTGACGCAACCGGCCTCATTCCAACGATGGTGGGGCGCGTTCAACGCTGGACCATCGAGGTCGATGGGCGCACGCGCGAGCTGCAGGTGGTGTCGATGGGCAACCCGCACGCGGTGCAGGTGGTGAGCGATGTGGACACGGCGCCGGTGGCGTCCGAAGGGCCACTGCTGGAGCATCACCCGCGCTTTGCCGCCCGGGTCAATGCGGGTTACATGCAGGTGCTCGACCGCCAGCATGTGAAGCTGCGCGTGTGGGAGCGCGGCGCGGGCGAGACGCTCGCCTGTGGCTCGGGCGCCTGCGCGGCCGCGGTGGCCGGTATTGGGCAAGGGCTGCTGGACTCACCCGTCACCGTTCTGGCGCGCGGCGGCACGCTGCGCATTGCCTGGGATAAGGACGCGCCCGGCGCCCATGTGTTCATGACCGGGCCCGCCGTGACGGTTTACGAAGGCGAGATTGAGCTTTGATGCCGCGCACCTTGCCTTGACCATGCTGCACAACCCGTTGCAAGACGAACACCGGAGGTCGACACGAACACCCAACACGCACCGCCGACACTTCTACCAACACTCCTGCCGACGCGCACACCCCACACGCACACTGAAGCAGCCACATGAAGCACGATGACATTGCGCAGTTCCTGGCGCAGCACCCGGAGTTTTTCGAGCAGCACCCGGAACTGCTGGCGGGGCTGAACGTCCCGCACCCGCAAAACGGGCATGCGATCTCGCTCGTGGAGCGGCAGTCGATCATCCTGCGCAACCGCATCACCGCGCTGGAAGCACGCATTGCCGAGATGGCGCGCCACGGCGAGGAAAACGACGTCATTGCCGACAAGCTGGTGCACTGGTCGCGCGCGCTTCTGCTGCAGGCCGATCCGGCCCAGTTGCCCGAGACGCTGCTGCGTGAGCTGTTGTCGGCCTTCAGCGTGCCGCACGGCGCGCTGCGCCTGTGGGACGTGCAGCCGCAGTTCGCCGGACTGGCCTGCGCGCAGCCGGTGAGCGAGGACGTCAAGCGGCTGGCATCGAGCATGGTTGCACCGTTCTGCGGCGCTAACGTCGGCTTTGAGGCGGCCGAGTGGATGCAGGCCGACACCGGAGCACGTGATGGCGCGGTGCAGAGCCTGGCCATGCTGCCGCTGCGCATCGGTGCCAAGCCCGCCGCCTTTGGCCTGCTGGTGCTGGGCTCGCCCGACAAGGACAGGTTTCACATCAGCATGGGCACCGCGTTTCTCACGCGCATTGCCGAGCTTGCCAGCGCCGCGCTGGCGCGGCTGGCTGCTGTTGAACGCGCTTGAATTCGCTTGAACTCGGCGTGAGTCCTGCCCCCGCGACGGCCGTTGCAGAGCGCAGCCTGCCGCAGGACGCGCAGGCCTTCCTGCGCGAGCTCGCCACCCAGCGGCGCGCCAGCGCGCTGACCGTGCGCGCCTATCGCCACGACCTGTTCGAGCTCGCCACACTCGCCGGCGACACAAAGCTCACGACTCTTGTGCAGGCCGATATCCGGCGTTATCTGGCGCGGCTGCACGCGCGCGGTCTGGCGCCGTCGTCGCTGGCGCGTGTCCTGTCTGCCTGGCGCAGCTTCTATCGCTGGCTGGGCTTGCAGGACAAGGTGAGCCTGAATCCCGTGGTGGGCGTGCGTGCGCCCAAGCGTGGCAAGCGGCTGCCCAAGGCGCTGTCGGTCGACCAGGCGGTGCAACTGGTCAGTGGAGCGCCGGAGGACAGTGTGCTGGCGCTGCGCGACAAGGCGATCGTCGAGCTCTTGTATTCAAGCGGTCTGCGGCTGGCGGAACTGGTGAGCCTGGACTGGTGTGCCTTTGGCGCAGAGCGGGGCCTGCCGGCCTCGGTGAGCTGGATCGACTTGGCCGAGCGCGAGGTCGTGGTCACCGGCAAGGGCGACAAGCAGCGGCGTGTGCCGCTCGGTGCGGCGGCCACACAGGCGCTGTGCGCATGGCTGGCGGTGCGCGGCACGATCGCCGGCACCGAGGCCCGGGCATTGTTTGTATCGGCGCGCGGCACCCGGCTGGCCGCACGCAGCGTGGCCGGCCGCATCGAGCGGCTGGCGCGCCTGCTGGGACTCGGCGTGCACGTGCATCCGCATGCGCTGCGGCACTCCATGGCCTCGCACGTGCTGCAATCCAGCGGCGATCTGCGCGCGGTGCAGGAGCTGCTGGGGCACGCCAACATATCCACCACCCAGATCTACACGCAGCTGGACTGGCAGCATCTGGCGAAGGTATACGACGCGGCGCATCCTCGGGCTCGGCGGAAGGGGTGACGGGCGGTGTGCCGCTGGCACTGCTTGGCTCCAGCGCGTCGTCTACCTGCGGTGCATCCTGGCCCCCCGCCCCCGGCCCCGCCCCGGGGCGGGGTGGTGATTAGGGGAACGGGGCGGAGCTCGTGGGTGCGTGGCTCTGTAGGTAAATGGTGCCGCGGGCGGATGACGGAAACCTCGCCCTGCGGTTGCGGCGTCCACCCACACTGATAGATGGCCGCTTGCCGTTCTCTGTGTCCCTGGTGGTTACGCTCTTCCTTCGTTCCCGTGCCCTCGTCCTACCTTTCCTCTTCGTGCTCTTCGTGTGCCAACAACCACTTCCCCATCCCGACACTGAACCATGCACGGTGAACTGATCCTCAAGCCCGGCAAGGAGCGCTCGCTGCTGCGGCGTCATCCGTGGGTGTATGACACGGCGGTGGCGCGGGTGCATGGCAAGCCGGCGCGTGGCGACACGGTGGCGATGATGAGTGCGCAGGGGCAGTGGCTGGCGTGGGCGGCGTTTGCGCCGGAGTCCACCTTGCGCGCGCGCTGCTGGAGCTTTGATGCGGCGGCAAGCGTCGACGCGGCCTGGTTGCAGGCACGTGTGGCCGAGGCGGTGGCGCGGCGCGCGACGCTGGCGGCGCACACGGATGCCGTGCGTCTGGTCTTTGGCGAGGCCGATCAGCTGCCGGGCTTCGTGGTCGACCGCTATGCGGGCCAGCTGGTGCTGCAATTGCAGTCGAGCGGGGCCGAGGCCTGGCGCGAGGTGCTGGTCGACGGACTGGTGCAGGCCACCGGCTGCGCCAATGTGTTCGAGCGCTCTGACAGTGCCACCCGCAAGCGCGAAGGGCTGGCGCCGGCCGCCGGCGTGCTGCGCGGCGCCGAGCCCGCCGAGCGTGTTCGCGTGCACGAGCATGGGCTTGCCATGTGGGTCGATGTACGGCGCGGCCACAAGACGGGCTACTACGTTGACCAGCGTGACAACCGGCGCCTGTTGCAGCAGCTCACACGCGAGGCAAACGTGCGGCTGCAGCGGCCGGTGCAGGCGCTCAACTGTTTCTGCTACACGGGCGGCTTTTCTCTGGCCGCGGCGGCGGGTGGTGCGAGTGCGGTGCTGTCGATCGACTCCTCGGCCGAGGCGCTGGTGCTCGCTGCCGACAATGCGGGGCTGAATGCGCAGGGTTCGGACAGCGCGGGCGCGGCTGGCGTACACACCTGGCAGCAGTCCGACGTGTTCGAGGCGCTGCGGGCGCTGCGCGAAGCCGGCCGGCAGTTTGACCTGATCGTGCTCGATCCGCCCAAGTTCGCCTCGACCCATCATCACGTCGATCGCGCCGCCCGAGCCTACAAGGACATCACGCTCAATGCGCTGCGAATCCTGGCGCCGGGTGGCGATCTGCTGACCTTTTCCTGCTCGGGCGCGATCAGCGGCGAGCTGTTTCAGAAAATCGTGGCCGGCGCCGTGATCGACGCGCGCGTGGACTGCCAGATGCTGCAACGCCTGGCCGCGGGCAGCGACCATCCGCTGCTCATGACGCATCCCGAGGGCGAGTACCTCAAGGGCTTGCACCTGCGCCGGCTTTAGAAGGTCCGCAGACCTAGCACTTGCTCGTGCGGCGGTGAGCAGGATCAGGAGCCGGGGGATTGGCAGGGACCGGCGCCCTGACAGGCGACGCGCTTGCCCGGTGTCCGCCGCCGCCGACTCTCTATAGAATCCGCCGCCTTTTCCGTCACGGGACCTTTGGCGTGTCCCGAGCCCGGCTGCCCGCCGGGCGCCGTTCACGCACGAGCCCGCAGGAGCCACGCATGAGCCAAGTCGAGTCGCAAGTCCCCGTCACCGTCCTCACCGGCTTTCTCGGCGCCGGCAAGACCACGCTGCTCAATCGCATCCTGAAAGAGCAGCACGGCCACAAGATCGCGGTCATCGAGAACGAGTTCGGACCCGAGGGCATCGACAACGAGATCCTGGTGGCCGACACCACCGAGCAGATTGTCGAGATGAACAACGGCTGCATCTGCTGCACGGTGCGCGGCGACCTGGTGCGGATTCTCAACGAGCTGAAAGCCAAGCGCGACAGCGGCGCCCTGGCCTTCGACCGCGTGATCATCGAGACCACCGGCATGGCCAACCCCGGCCCGGTGACGCAGACGTTCTTCATGGACGAAGGCATCTCCGCCTACTACCTGCTCGATGCCGTGGTCACCGTCGTCGATGCCAAGCACGGCCACCAGACGCTCGATGCGCAGCCCGAGGCGCAGAGCCAGGTCGGCTTTGCCGACCGCATCCTGCTCAGCAAGACCGATCTGGTCAGTGGCGAGGAGGCCGAGTCACTGCGCTCGCGCCTGGTACGCATGAACCCGCGCGCGCCCGTCAAGAACGCGCATATGGGTGAAGTGCCGATCAAGGACCTGCTGGATGTGCGAGGCTTCAACCTGAACGCAATTTTGGAGATCGACCCGGAGTTTCTTGCCGCCGAGCACCCGGATGCCATCAAGGCGCGTCAGGAAAACGGCCGTCACGCGGATAGGCACGGGCATGATCACGGGCACGATCATGAACACGTACATGGGCCGGATTGTGATCACGACCATGATCACGACCATGGTCATCATCACCATCAGCACGATGATGCGATCAAGGCCTTTGTGTACCAGAGCAAAAAGCCGTTTGATCCGGCCAAGCTCGAGGACTATATCGGTGCACTGACTCAGGTTTACGGTCAGGACATGCTTCGGTATAAAGGCGTGCTTTTCATGGACGGCAGCAATCGACGCATGATTTTCCAGGGCGTCCACATGCTGATGGGCGCCGACGTCGGCCGCCCGTGGGGCAAGGACGAAAGGCCGTCCTCCAAGATCGTGTTCATTGGCCGCAATCTGCCAAAGGATGCGATCACCAAGGGCCTTGAGGCGTGCCTGGCACGCTGATCCGAGAACATCGATCAGGCACGGCGCGGGAGGTTCCGCCCCGCCGCATCGCCTGACACAAAAGTAATCAGCAGCGAGGCAACGTCATGGCAGGCAAAGCAAAGGCGCCCGCAAGAAAAACTGCAAAGACCGCAGCGAAGAAGGTCGTCAAGGCGCCCAAGCCCGCTGCAAAGCCAGTGAAAAAGCCAGCGGCCAAACCCGTTGCAAAGAAGGCGGTTGTTGCCAAGAAGCCCGTTAAGCCCGCCGCACCCTCCAAGGGCGCCAAGCCAGCCAAGCCGGCGCCTGCAAAGGTGGTGTCCGCCAAGAGCGCGCCCGTAAAGGTCGCGCCCAAGCAAGCCAGCGCGCCAAATGTCTCCATCAAGTTGCCGGCTCGGCCGCCGGTGCGGCAATCTGCCAAGCCAGCGCCTGTGCCGCGTGCTGGCGCGGTCAATTTTGCGCCCCCTCCCATCAATGCGCCGATGCCCTCTCCGAGGGCATTGCCACCCCGGCCTCAGCCGATCAGTCAACATGATGTCGCCGCGGCACATGAATATCTGCTGACCCGATCGGCCACGCGAAGTGAAGAACCTGTGATCGTCAACGGAAAAAAACTCCCCACCGAAGAACAGTTGCTCAAGATGAGTGACGGCCAGTACATGAACGAAGAGCAGCTGGCTTTCTTCAAGTACCGCCTGCAGCAAATGGAGCGCGAACTCCTGGCCAACGCCGGCGAGACCACCGAGCACCTGCGCGAGACGGTGATCGTCCCCGATCCGGCCGATCGCGCCACCATCGAAGAAGAGCACGCTCTCGAGCTGCGCACGCGCGATCGCGAGCGCAAGCTGATCAAGAAGGTGCAGCAGTCGCTCACCCGCATCGACAGCGGCGACTACGGTTTCTGTGAAGAAACCGGCGAACCGATCGGCATCCCGCGCCTGCTTGCCCGCCCCACTGCCACGCTGTCGCTTGAGGCGCAGCAGCGGCGGGAGATGAAGCAAAAGCTATACGGCGACTAGCCGTATAGCTTTTGCTGCGCAAGCTGGACGATGCAGAGGGGGCGCGGCTGCGCGGCCCCCTCTGAACTCCCCCGTGGCTAAGGGCGTAGCGGCAGAGTTGTTGGCGCCGTGGCAGCGGTATCGGCCCGACTGCCTGATTAGGCGCGAAAGGCTGCTCCCCGCGACTGCACGTTGACGTTCCTTCGTCACCGAGCGCGGCGCTGGCTAGTTGGCGCTCCGTCAGCGCGCGAACTTGCTTGGCGCTGTAAGGTCTAGGGCTTCGACTGCGAGGCCTGCTTGCTGACCGTTCGTTCCCTGACCCATCGCTATGGCGAGACCACGGTGCTCGCGGCGCAGGATTTTGTCCTGGGTGCCGGCGAGCACGCGGTGCTGCTCGGGCCTTCAGGCAGTGGCAAGACCACCTTGCTGCACGTGCTCGCGGGGATCCTGCCGCCGTCGGCTGGCGTGGTGGAACTCGCTGGTGAGAACCTGTATGCGCCAAAGCGCGAGGATCGTTGGCGCGCAGCGCGCATTGGCGTGGTGCCGCAGAAGCTGCACCTGATCGGCGCGCTGTCGGCGCTCGACAATGTGCGCATTGCGCAGAGGCTCGCGGGCAGCGGCCGGGATGCAGTGGGCACTGCAGCGGCGGCTGCTGCAGGCAAGGCAGCCAATGGTGACGATGATGCAGCAGCGCTGCTGTCGCGCCTTGGCCTGGCCGCGCATCTGCACAAGCGGCCGGCGCAGCTTTCTCTTGGGCAGCAGCAGCGTTGCGCCATTGCGCGCGCGGTCGTCAATCGTCCGCGCCTGCTGCTGGCCGACGAGCCGACCTCGGCGCTCGACGGCGCCAATGCGGCGGCCGCCATCGATCTGCTGCTCGGTACTGCGGATGCCTGCGGCGCAACGCTCGTCGTCGCCACGCATGATGAGCGAGTGCGCACGCGGCTGCCGCGCGTGATCGAGCTGCATGGGAGCAGCACGACGCGGTTGGCAACACAAGCGGCATCGCTTGCCGCATCAGTGCCATGAGTGACCTGCGACTGATCTGGGCGCAACTGGCGCTGCGGCCGCTGCGCACGCTGCTGTCGGTGCTGCTGCTCGCCCTTGGCGTTGCGACCCTCGTGTTCCTGCTGCTGGTGCAGTCGCAGCTGGCGCGTGCGCTGGCGCGCGACGCCCAGGGGGTGGACGTGGTGGTCGGCGCCAAGGGCTCGCCGCTGCAGCTCATTCTCTCGACCGTCTACCAGATCGATGTGCCTACCGGCAACGTGCCGTTGGCCACCGTCGCGCAGTTGCGCGCCAATCGGCTGGTGGCCAGCGCGATCCCGATCTCGATGGGGGATAACCACCAGGGCTTTCGCATCATCGGCACCGAGCCGGCGTTGATCGAGCACTTTGGTGCGCGCTTTGCAAGCGGTCGCGTATTCAGCGACAAGCTGGAGGTGGTGGCCGGCGCGCAGGCCGCGCGCGTGGCCGGGCTCGCGGTGGGCTCAACGTTCCTCGGCACGCATGGTTTGGCGGCAGGCGGCTTTGCGCATGAGGACGCGCAGTACCGCGTGGTTGGTGTGCTGGCGCCCACCGGCACGGTGCTCGACCGCTTGCTGCTGACCGACCTGACCAGCGTGTGGTTCACGCACGAGGGCGAAGCCGCTGATGAGACCGAGCGCAAGCTGCTGGAGGCGGAGCGTGAAGTCACCGCGGTGCTGGTGCGCTACGCCTCGCCGATGGCTGCGGCCATCGTGCCGCGCCAAGTTAATGCCGAGCCCCGCCTGATGGCTGCCGTGCCCGCCAACGAGGTGGCGCGCCTGTTTGCCGTCATGGGGGCGGCCATCGACACGCTGCGCGCATTTGCCGGTCTGCTGCTGGCCAGCGCACTGCTCGCGCTCTTTGTCGCCCTCACCAATGCCCTGGATGAGCGTCGCTACGATATCGCCGTGCTGCGACTGCTCGGCGCCAGTCCCCTGCGCGTGGCGGCGTGGATGCTGCTCGAAGCCTGGCTGCTGGCAGCCGCTGCGATTGTCCTGGGCGTGGCGCTCGCCTGTGCGGCGGTCATGGTGGTGGCGCAGTGGCTCGCGCAGGCGCGCTCGTTTGCGCTGTCGCCGCTGGACTGGCCGCCGGAGGTCTGGGTGGTGATTGCGCTCGCGCTCGGCGTGGCCACCCTCGCGGCGGCCGTGCCAGCATGGCGGGCCAGCCGCATGAACCTGCATCTGACGCTGGCGCAGGGTTGAGCGACTTGCTGGGCAGGCACCACACCGCACCCGAGTGGAATCATGCGGAATCAAGCCGGATCAGGATGAACCAAGCCGAAAAAGGAGCTTCAATGCGCATTGCCCGCCTCGTAGTCATGCAGTCTCTCGTCCTGTCGGCCAGCCTCCTGCTCAGTGCTGGCGCCGCGCACGCGCAGGCTGCATCGTCGCCTCAAAAGTCAGCCGGCCCTGCTGGTGCACCCGCCAAGAGCGCCGGGATGAGCCGCGCCGAAGAGGAGCATCGCAAGGACGACATCGCCAAGCATCGGCAGATGGCGCAAGCACATGACGAGGCAGCACGCTGCCTCGAACGCGGTGAGAAAGAGGCGGTGTGCCAGGAGCGGCTGCAGGCCGCATGCAAGGGCATCGCCGTCGGCCGCCATTGCGGCATGCGCCATGGGGGCTAATGTTAGGACCGTGAAAGCCGGAGCTGCCCGCCAACCACCGTCGGGTGCGTGCGATCCGCAGCACCGGCGCCACAGCAACGAGGCCCGACTGCTGAAGCACCGTTTTGCTACGCTCGATCGGATGGTCGGCTCCCACTCACGTTCCGCGCTACGTACCACGCCACGCACCACGCCACGTAAGTCACACACCAAGTTACGCACCGTGTCCTCCGCCATGTCACGCATTAATGCATTCAGCGCCCCTACGCGCACGCTGCTGCGTGCGGCCGGCACCGTCGCGGGCGGCCTGATCGCTCTCACTCTCTTTGCAGCGACTGCATCGGCGCAGGCACCCTCCACCGGCGGCCCGAGCAACTCGCTCGGCCTGCCGATCGATCCGTCGCTGCTCAACCAGCTGCCCGAACTGAAGGGCGTGGTGTCGTGGAGCACGCTGGCGCAAGTGAAGTCGCGCACCGAAGGCAAGCGCGTCATTCCAGACTTTGCGCCCACCGTGCGCGCGCTCGACAAGCAGGAGGTCAAGCTGCAAGGCTTCATGCTGCCGATCGTCACGGGCGAGCGGCACGATCACTTCCTGCTGACCATGCGGCCGCCGCACTGCCCGTTCTGCCTGTCGCTCGGGCCCGAGTACATCGTCGAGGTGCGCGCCAAGGCGCCGATCAAGCACACCTATGACCCTGTCATCGTCTCGGGCCAACTCAACGTGCTTAGCGACGATCCCTTCGGCCTGTACTACCGGCTGATGGGCGCGCAATTGAGCCAGGCGCCGCGCTGACGCGACTGGTCTACCCGCCCGCCTCCCGCAGCGGCGCAGCGGGGCACCC
>JBIIZX010000488.1:0-2897 GCA_044346055.1 Burkholderiaceae bacterium
CGAACACCAAGGTCGCGGGGCTCGAGTAGATGGACGGCGGCACACTCGGTCTGGGGCATTTCTGGGCGCAGGCCGATGCACTGATCCGCTTTACCGCTTACGTGCTGCTGGCCATGTCGGTCGGCAGCTGGTTCCTCATCCTGTGGAAGGCCTGGGCTTGGCTGCGGGTGCGCCGTGCATCGCGCGAGCTGGACAAGTTCTGGCAGGCGCATTCGATGGACGAGGCCATCGCGCTGCTCAAGCCGCTCGATGGCGAGGCGATTTTCGTGCCACTGGCCGCGAGTGCCGCAAGTGCGGTGGCGACACCGGCTGCAGATAACACGCTGGCCGCACAAACCACTCGCTCCGAACTGCTTACTCGCCTGCTGCGCCAGCGCATCAACGCGGCCGCCGCCCGGCTGGAAAGCGGCCTGACCTTCCTGGCCTCGGTGGGCAGCACGGCGCCCTTCATTGGCTTGTTCGGCACCGTCTGGGGCATCTATCACGCGCTGATCAGCATTGCCTCTACCGGCTCGATCTCGATCGAGAAGGTGGCCGGCCCCGTCGGCGAAGCGCTGATCATGACCGCCTTCGGTCTGGCGGTCGCGATCCCGGCCGTGCTGGCCTACAACGCGTTCACGCGCGTCAACCGCATCATGCTGGCGCAGCTCGACGGCTTTGCCCACGACCTGCATGCCTTCCTCACGGTCGGCTCGAAGCCTGCGCCATGAGCTTTGGCGGCTTCGAGCGCGGGCAGTCGCAGTCGCAGCCGATGGCGGAGATCAACGTCACGCCGCTGGTCGACGTGATGCTGGTGCTGCTGGTCATTTTCATCATCACTGCGCCGCTTCTGGCTTACGCACTGAAGCTCGACCTACCGGAGGTCAAGGCCTCCGCCTCCGCCGCCCGACCGGATACCGTCAAGCTCACCATCGAAGCCGACGGCGCGCTGCGCTGGAACAACGAGCCGATCGACGAGGCGCAGCTGACGCTGCGGCTGCAAGAAGCGTCGAGGAAACAGCCCCAGCCGGAGCTGCACCTGCTCGCCGACAAAGGCACGCGCTACGAGGCGCTCGCGCGCGTGATGTCGGCGGCACAGGTGGCCGGCATCACCAAACTCGGCTTCGTCACCGAGCCGCCGGAGGCTGACAAGGAACCAGCCAAGGCCGCCAAGTAGCAATGCCGCGCCAGGCCCCGCTGGCCGCGCTGGCCCTGCTTGCCCCACTTGCCTTGCTAGCCCGACCAGCCCGACCGACCCCCCGCGTCCCTGATCGTGTCCATCTGGCAATTGTGCTGCTTGCGATTGTGTTTGCGGTGGCTGCGCAGCCCGCCGCCGCGGCGCTGTCCGTGGTCGACGACAGCGGCCAGACCGTCAGCTTGCCGCGGCCCGCGCAGCGCATCGTCGCCCTGGCCCCACACATCACCGAACAGTTGTTTGCCATCGGCGTCGGCGAGCGCATCGTTGGCACCACCGAGTACGCCGACTTTCCACCCGCAGCAAAGGCCATCTCGCGCGTGGGTCGCGCCCACAGCCTCGATCTGGAGCGCATCAGCGCCGCGGCGCCGGATCTCATCGTCGTGTGGGGCAGCGGCTTTCCGCCGGCGCTGGTGGATGGGCTGCGGCGCCTGCGCGTGCCGGTGTACGTCAACGAGCCGGGTGCCCTCGAGAGCGTGGCGACCTCGCTCGAGCGGCTTGGCACGCTGACCGCCGCGCCGCGGGCCACTGCTGCTGCCAGCGACTTTCGCGCCCGCCTGGCCGAACTGCGCGGCCGCTACGCCGGCCGCAGCGAGGTGCGTGTGTTCTATCAAGTCTGGTCGCAACCACTGATGACGCTCGGCCGGCCGCATGTGCTGACCGAGGCGATCGTCGCCTGCGGCGGGCGCAATGTGTTTGGCACACTGGCGCCGATTGCGCCGCACGTCAGCACCGAGGCGGTGCTGGCCGCAGCACCGCAGATGATCGCCACCGCCGAGGCCGATGCGAAGCCCAGTGCCGCACTGGACATGTGGCGGCGCTTCGCCACGCTGGCGGCGGTGCGCAACGAGTTGCTGGTCACGCTGGACGGCAACAAGATCAACCGACACTCGCCCCGCATGCTCGACGAGATTGCGGTGCTGTGCGAGCACATTGAACGCGCGCGCAAGAAAGGATGAAGGAGTCAGGATGGCAGCGGCAGGCCTCGATCAGATCAGCCACGTGATCCAGTTATCGGTGGTGCCGGTGTTTTTGCTCACCGGCATTGGCGCACTGCTTGGCGTCACCACGACGCGCCTGTCGCGCATCGTCGACCGTGCCCGCACCATCGAAGGTGAACTCGCCAATGCCAGCCTGGCGCGCGGCAAGCAGATCCATGAAGAGATCAAGACGCTGATGCGGCGCGCCCGCCTAATCAACAAGGCCATCACCTTGTGCGTGGTGGCCGCGCTGCTGGTGTGCGCCGTGATCGTCGGCCTGTTTGTTACCGCGTACTACGCCTGGTCGCCCGATCTCACGCGCTTTGTCGCGGCGGTCTTCGCTGCCGCCCTCACCTCACTGATCGCGGGCCTGCTGTATTTCCTGCGCGAGGTGTATCTGGCGACCGCGACGCTGCGCTTCGGCGTCATCGATCCGCAGGTACCGCCGAGTTAGCCCGGATGTTTCACCAGGTCGCCCCCATGCAGCCACGATCTCCCTCTGGAAGCTGCAGCGACAGCCGGCCATCGGTCACAGCCAACTTGGTCCGTCGGGGCTACGCGGGTTTGCGCGGCGCCTGCGCGGCCAGCTTGCGCTCAAGTGCTCGCCGATGCCTGCGGGCATCGGCTGCGCCCCTGCGGGGCGCGCTGCGGCTGGCAGGCCGCAGCCGCTCAGCCGGCGCGACGCATGCGTCGCGAAACCCCGGCTTCGCCCTCTCGCACAACCTGGCTCGCGCATGCATCCG
>JBIIZX010000489.1:0-2895 GCA_044346055.1 Burkholderiaceae bacterium
CACCGCGCCGCAGATCGGTCTTCACGAACAGCAGGTGCAGCGCCAGCCAGCGCCCTTCGCGCAAGATATCGCTCGCCCGCAACCTGCCGGCGGGCAGGTCGGCGGGGTCGCCTTCGGCACGCGCACGCGCCCGGAAGGCCTCGTCCACGGCGCGCGCCACCTGCACCGCACGCCACAGCTCCTTGGCTTGCAAGGTGTCTGGAAACGTCCGCAGGTAGGGGCTGGCGGTGCCCGCAGGGGCATCGGCCGGTGCGGCCATGCGGAACAGGCGCCGACGGTCGGCGGTGGCGGCCACCACCTCCTCTGCCCAGTCGCGCCCGGTGTTGCTGCATGCCAGGGCGCGGGCAGCCTCCGCCACGTCGAACACGGCGGGGCCGGGCGGCGGGTCGTCGTCGCCGCCCTGGCAGATGTAGTTCACATCCATCAGGGCCAGCGTGTCGTGCCAGCGCTGCTGGCGGCTGTCGAGCGCCGCGAAGTCGCGGATGTCGACGGCGTTCTGCCGGTTGCGGTTGAGTGTGACCGCTTCGCCGAAGTCCGTTGGCGCACGTTCCAGGCTGACGATGGTCACCAGCACTTCACAGGGGCTGGCGGCGTAGTGGGCATCGGGCTCGCGGGCCATGGCGCCCACCGTCTGCGCGCCGTTGATGATGGAAACGCCGCGCAGCTCAAAGCGGCCCGCGTCCCGGTTTTCCTGCCGCGGGCCCACTTGCGAGAACGATTCACACAGCAGGGTGACGCCGTTGTTGAAGTAGAAGAAGTGCGGCGCCTGCTCGCGCAGAGTCTGCGCGAGGCCGTCGTTGACGTCGGTGGAGCCCTTGTAGCGGCGCAGGTTCCGCTCCACCAACGCTGGGCCGTGCCGGCGCTGCCAATCGGCCAGCTGCCGCGCGGTCACCCGCCCGTAGACGGCACGATAGGGCGCGTTCAGGAAGCCGTAGTGCTGGATCTCAACCACTTCCTGAATGGGCTCACGCGCCAGCAGTTCCAGATGCAGGTCGTGCAGGCCTTCCAGGCCCAGCACACGGGTGCGCAGGTAGTCGCCCTGCGGATGCCCCTCGTTGAAGGCGTGCTCCAGATCGCCCAAGAGGTGGCGGCGGTCGTCGGACATGGCGCCGCCGGTGTGCACCAGCACCACCCTTACCTGGCAGGCGGGGTCTTCCAGCGCAGCTGTCAAGACTTGGCGCTTGGCCTGGACGGCATCGTTGAACCTGTCCCAACGGCCAGCCAGCAGGTCGCGCACACCGGTGCAGACCTTGTTGACATCCCCCAGTTCGGGCTCGCCCACTGCAGCGTCGATGTACTTTGACTGCAGCAACCAGATGCGCTGGTCCACGCCCACATGGACCGCATCGATGCCGTTGTCGCCACCGCCGTCCACGATGGCGGCCGCGCCTTCTTGCACGGTGGTTCCGGCCAGGCACTCCAACGCAAAAGCCGGCAATGCGCGCGAGCGGAAGTTGAACAGGCGGTCACGCTCGCTTTGGCCGAGGCCGGCGATGAAAGCGCCGTAGGCCTGCTGCAGGCGGGTGCACAGGACCTCTAACTCGACGGGACGCGCCTGCGTGGCCATCAGACCAGCTCCCAGGCCACGGTGAATAGCAGTTGCTCCGACACCTGCTGCGTCAGCCGGCCTTCGAGCTGCTCGATGGCGGCTGCACGCTGCCGCTCGACTTCGTCTTGACGCTCGAACAACTCGCGGCGCAGGCGGTTGCGCTCGGCTTCCAGGTCGCGCTGGCGCTTCTGCCAGCTGAGCTTCTCTTCGAGCGTGGGCGAGACGGTGGCGCTGCGCCGCACGTCCTTGATCTCTCGGTCTATGTCCTTGATGCGCTGTTCCAGCCCGAACTTCAGATCGTCGGCCCAGCCGTCGAGCTTCTGCACCTCGAGCTCGAAGAAACGAAGCTGGCGCTCGCGGGCCGTGCGCAGCAGCCCGCTGCGGCGCTCGGCGGCGTCCTGCTCCAAGGCATGGGCTTGCCGGCTCTCGGCGACATCGAAGAGGTCGAGCGAAGTCGCCTCGGCCGGCAGGCGGAGCAGCTTCTCGGCGTCTTGTTCCGGCAAGGCCGTGCCGTCGTCCGTCACGCCCGCCACCACGAGGTGCTGTTCCTTCTCGTCCAGCGCCTCCACCGTGAGCAGCCGCACCGTAAGCCAGCCGCCGCGGCCGCGCAGCGGCTTGAGCGTAACCAGCTGCGCGCCATAGCGGTCGTAGTCGAAGCGCAGCCGCGCCGCGGGCAGCGGGCGCTCGCGCGCACGCTGCAGCGCCCATTGCGCCAGGGGGTGCTGTACGCGGTACACGTGCGCGTCGCCACTGCGCCGGGGCAGTTCGTAGCGGCCCGTCGGTAGCGTGGGTGCACCGGGCGGCAGGTGCAGCAACTCGAAGGCGTCGTCACCCAGCGGCTCGGCCGCATCGCCCAGCTCGGCCAGGGTCAGCTGCATCAGCAGGCGTTCGTGGCTCGAGCGAACCTCCTGCCCGCGCTGCGCGCCGACACGCACCTTGTCGTGCACCTCGTCGTCGAAGTTCTCCATCAGCATCTGCCGGGTGCGCACCATGGCTTCGCTGATGTCGCCGGCCAGATCGAGCTGCAGTTGCTCGAAGCGGGTGCGTATCTCATCCTGCGTGCGGCACTCGGCGTAGATGCCCGCGATGCGGCGTTCCACGTCCACGCCCGAGCCGATGGCGCCGAGCACCTCGTCGCTGGCGCCGAACACGCCATCGAAGAGCTTGAACTTCTGCTCCAGCAGTTCGTACACGCGGCGGTCGGCCTCGTTGCTGCGGTCGACGAAGTTGAGCACCACCACGTCGTGCTTCTGGCCGTAGCGGTGGCAGCGGCCGATGCGCTGCTCGATGCGCTGCGGGTTCCACGGAAGGTCGTAGTTGATGACCAGCGAGCAGAACTGCAGGTT
>JBIIZX010000490.1:0-2890 GCA_044346055.1 Burkholderiaceae bacterium
TCAATACGCAGTCCGGCACCGAAGGCCAGCGTCGACTTGCCCGGCAGGTTGAGTCCATCCTCGCCGCCATAGGTCTTCAGTCCCACGGCCAGGTAGTAGACCATCTGCGCAAAGGCGAGCGTGATCATGATGAAGTACACGCCGCGGGTGCGCAGCGACACGGCACCGATCAGGAGCGCAAAGAGTGCCGCGACCAGGATCGCCAGCGGCCAGGCGATCCAGGCACTGTGCACGCCCTCGACCATGAGGATGCCCACTGCATAGGCGCCTACGCCGAAGAACGCCGCATGCCCCAGGCTCACCATGCCACCGAAGCCGAGGATGAGGTTCAGGCTTGCCGCGGCCAGCGCAAAGATCAGGATGCGACGCGCCACGCTCACATAGAACCCGGCGCCGAGCGCCTGCACGATCCACGGCAGCGCAATGGCCAGCGCCAGCGCGATCCAGGGCAGGGCGCGCAGCACACGCGCGGGCAGCGGGGATGAAGTCATTGTCATGCGCGTGATCCGCCTTATCCACGGGCGGGGAACAGCCCCGTGGGTCGGGCGAAGAGGATCGCCGCCATCAACACGTAGATCGCGATGGCCGCCAGCGACGGCCCCAGGTTGGCAGCGACGTTCAGTGGCAGGAAGACATTCAGCAGCGCCGGCAGGAAGGCGCGCCCGGCGGTATCGACAATGCCCACCAGCAGCGCGCCGACAAAGGCGCCGCGAATCGAGCCGATGCCACCGATCACGATGACCACCAGCGCCAGGATGAGTATGTTCTCGCCCATGCCCACTTCTACCGCGAGCACTGGCCCGAGCAGCGCGCCGGCGACGGCACACAGTGCGGCGCCGAGCACGAACACCGCCATGAACAGCCGCTGCACGCGCACGCCCATCACAGACGCCATCTCGCGGTTGGACGCACCCGCACGCACCAGCATGCCGGCGCGCGTTCTCGTCACGAGCAAATAAAGCCCGAGCGCACAGGCCAGCCCCACGACGATGATGAGCAGCCTATAGGCGGGGTAGATGAAGCCGGGCAGCAGTTCAACCGGCCCGGCCAGCGAGGCCGGCGCATTGAGCATCAGCGGCGCCGGGCCCCAGATGAGCTTGACCAGATCGTCGGCGATCAGGATGACGGCGAAGGTCGCCAGCACCTGCGTCAAATGGTCGCGCTGGTTCAAGTGGCGCATCAGGGCGACTTCCAGCACCAGTCCTACCAGTGCGGTGCCAATGATCGCCAGCGGCAGCGCCAGCCAGAAGTTGCCGGTGGCCGCCAGCAAGGTGGCCATCAGGTAGGCGCCGATCATGTAAAGCGAGCCGTGCGCCAGGTTCATGAGATCCATGATCCCGAACACGAGCGTGAGCCCGGCCGCGAGCAGGAACAGCATCAGGCCGAACTGGATGCCGTTGAGCAGCTGCTCCGCGATGAGTATTGAAGACATGACGGATGACGCCGTCGTCGACGTCAATAACGGCCGCTGCGCGGCCTATGAGGCGCCTGCGGCGCCGCAACCATCATAGGCGCGCAGCGCCGTCATAGCCGGGCGCAGCGCGGCGTCATGGGCCGCGAAAGCGGCCGTCATCACTTCATTGCGCATTGCGCCGCGTAGGCGTCCACGTGCTTTTCCATCAGACGATTTAGGGTCCGGTTGTTCAGCTCGCCGTTGAAGCCTTCGTCCTTGCGGACCACGCGCAGGAAAAAGTCCTGCACCGGGAACTGGTTGCTGCCAAAGCGGAACTCGCCCCGCACCGACTTGAAATTCGCCTTCTTCAGCGCAGCGCGAACGGCGTCCTTGTCGTTGACCTTGCCCTTGGTATCGCGCACCGCGGCGTCGATCATCATCATGACGTCGTAGGCCTGCGCTGCATAGATCGACGGGGTGCGGTTGTATTCCTTGCGAAACGCCGCGACAAACGCACGGCTGGCCGCGTTGTCGAAGTCGTGGTTCCAGTGCGCGGTATTGAACATGCCGAGCATCGGATCGCCCACAGCGCGGATCACGTCCTGATCAGCGGAGAAGCCCGGTCCGATGATGACCGTGTCCTTCGACATGCCAGCGCCGACAAACTGTTTGATGAAGTTGATGCCCATGCCACCGGGCAGGAAGATGAACAGCGCATCGGGCTTGGTCGCGCGCAACTGCGCGATCTCCGCGGCGTAATCGAGCTGACCGAGCTTGGTGAAGGTTTCCGATGCGACCGGCTTGCCAAAGCCGCGCTTGAAGCCGTTCAGCGAGTCCTGACCGGCCGGGTAGTTGGGCGCCATGATCGCCACGCGCTTGAAGTCGCGCGAGGCAGCAAAGCGGCCTGCCGCCTCATGGTACGAATCGTTCTGATACGCGGTGCCAAAGAAGAACGGATTGCACTGGCTGCCCGCCAGCTGCGACGGTCCGGCGTTATTGCTCAGATAAAACACCTTCTCGGCGAACAGTGCCGGGCCAACGGCCAGGGCGACATTGGAGCCAATGGGGCCGGTGAAGAAGTCGACCTTGTCGCGCTTGACCATGCGCTCGACCAGCTGGCGCGCATTGTCCGGATTGCCGGCCATATCCTGCACGACAAACTCGGCATTGACGCCGCCCAGCTTGCTACCCAGTTGCTTGATGGCCAGGTTGAAGCCATCGCGCGCCTCGGCGCCGAGCGCCGCAAACGGGCCTGTGAGGTCTTGTGCGATGCCGACCTTCACGGTCTGGGTCTGGGCCGACGCGCTGCCGGCTGCCACGCAGGCCACAAGGCCAGCGGCCAGGAAGAGGCTTCTCATGGAGGTTTGCATCCAACGGTCTCCTTGGTGGTAGCACTGAGCGGTTAGCGAAGTAATCGGCCCGAGCCCGCAAATCGCGCCGAAGAAACACTGTGCGGGCGGGTTGTGGCATTGTCGGGTTCGGTGCCGCGGAAGACCG